>NZ_JBHVVI010000035.1:0-74909 GCF_042883685.1 Kitasatospora sp. NPDC058190 | reverse complement strand
TCCTTGTTATCCAACCCCCCCGGGGTGTTCAGGGGCCGGTGCCGGTCTTCGGCACACGAAGTGACCGTACGGCGCCCAACGACACCTCGGTGAGCGGCCCGGCACGGACCCGCCGGGCCGCTCACCGGCCCGCGCCACGTCCGGCACCCCACCGCGCCCCGCGACTTCGCAGCGTGCGGGAACCGCTCGCGATCTCCGTCCGACTGCTGTGGGGTGAATGCGAAGTCGCCGGGTGTCCGGCCGTTGAGTGTGCTGGTGGGGTTCGCCCTGCTGCTGGTGGTGGTGTTCGTGGTGGCGTTTGCGGTGGGGCGACAGGCGGGGCCGGTGGCGCCGGGGCTGACGCCGAGCCGGGGCGGCGGGGCGTCGCCCGGGATGGGCGGGCACGACATGGGCGGGATGCGGTGAGCCCGGTCGCGGGGGCCGACGCCGGGGCGCTGGTGTCCACCGATCTGGCGGTCGGCGGGATGACCTGCGCGGCCTGCGTGGGCCGGGTGGAGAAGCGGCTGGCGCGGATCGACGGGGTGACGGCCGGGGTGAACCTGGCGACCGGACGGGCCCGGGTGCTGCACCCGGCCGGGGTGTCCGTCGACGAACTGGTCGCGGCCGTCGAACGGGCCGGCTACACCGCCGAGTTGGCGTCGGCGGGGGTACCCGGCGGGTTGGCGGAGGAGGAGCCGGACGAGCGGTGGCGCCTGCTGGTCACCGCCCTGCTGGCCGTCCCGGTGCTGGTGCTGTCGATGGTGCCCGCGCTGCAGTTCACCGCCTGGCAGTGGGTCTGCTTCGCGCTGGCCGTACCGGTGGTGACCTGGGGTTCGGCGGGCTTCCACCGCCGGGCCCGGCAGGGGCTGCGGCACGCCGCCGCGACCATGGACACCCTGGTCAGCCTGGGTGTGGTGGCCTCCTTCGGCTGGTCGGCGTACGCGCTGTTCCTCGGCGGGGCAGGCCAGTTGGGCATGCGGATGCCGTTCTCACTGACCGCCGACGGCGGCGGCACGGCGCACGTCTACCTGGAGGCGGCGGTCGGCGTGCCGCTGTTCGTGCTGGCCGGGCGGCTGCTGGAGGGCCGGGTGCGGCGGCGCAGCGGCTCCGCGCTGCGAGCACTGGCCGAGCTGGGCGCCAAGCAGGTGTGCCTGCGGGCGGCGGACGGCGAGGAACGGCTTATACCGATCGAACTCCTGCTGCCGGGGCAGGAGTTCGTGGTGCGGCCGGGTGAGCGGGTGGCCACCGACGGGGTGGTGGTCGACGGCGGTTCGGCGCTGGACCTGAGTCTGCTGACCGGGGAGAGCGTGCCGGTCGAGGTCGGCCCGGGCGACCAGGTGGCGGGTGCGACGGTGAATGTCGGCGGCGCCCTGGCGGTCCGGGCGACGGCGGTCGGCGCGGACACCCAGCTGGCCCGGATCACCGCGCTGGTGGCGGACGCCCAGGCCGGCAAGGCGCGGGCCCAGCGGCTGGCGGACGCGGTCGCCGGGGTGTTCGTGCCCTGCGTGCTGACGGTCGCGGTGTGTGTGCTGGGCTTCTGGTTGGGCGCGGGCGCGGCCCCGCAGGCGGCGGTCACGGCGGCGGTCGCGGTGCTGGTGGTGGCCTGCCCGTGCGCGCTGGGTCTGGCGACCCCGACCGCGCTGCTGGCGGCCACCGGGCGCGGCGCCGAACTCGGCGTGCTGGTGCGCGGCCCGGAGGTGCTGGAGAGCCTGCGGCGGGTGGACACCGTGGTGATGGACAAGACCGGCACGCTCACCACCGGCCGGATGGAGCTGGCGACGGTGACGGTGGCCCGGGGCGCCGCCGAGGAGTTCACAGCGGAGTTCACGGCGGAGTTCACGGCGGAGGAGGTGCTCCGGCTGGCCGGCGCGGTCGAGCACCGCTCGGAGCACCCGATCGGACGGGCCGTCGCGGCGGCCGCCCGGGAGCGGTGTGGTCCCCTCCCGCCGGTGGAGGGCTTCGCGGCCACGGCCGGTCTCGGAGTGTCCGGCACGGTCGAGGGCCGAGCCGTCCGGGTGGTACGGCCGGACGACGTCTCCCTGCCCCCGGAGCTGGCCGAGGCCGTGGCGGCCGCCGGGGCGGCGGGCCGCACGGCGGTGCTGGTGGAGTTGGACGGGCGGGGCGCGGCAGTCCTGGCGGTCGGCGACACGGTGCGCTCGGGCAGCTGGCGGGCCCTGCACCGGCTGCGCGGGATGGGCCTGGAGACCGTCCTGCTGACCGGCGACGGCCTCGGCGCGGCCCGCGCGGTGGCGGCCGAGCTGGGCATCGAGCGGGTGCACGCCGGCGCCTCGCCCGAGCGCAAGGCCGAGGTGGTGGCCGAACTGCGGGCCGCCGGGCGGACGGTGGCCGTGGTCGGCGACGGCGTCAACGACGCGGTCGCGCTGGCCTCGGCGGACCTCGGGGTGGCCCTGGCCTCCGGCAGCGACGCCGCGATCGGCGCAGCCGGGCTGACCTTGGTGCGCGGGGACATCGAGGCCGTGGTGGACGCGGTGCGGCTGGCCCGGCAGACCCTGGCAACGATCCGGGCCAACCTGCTCTGGGCCTTCGGCTACAACCTGGTGCTGATCCCGCTGGCGGCCGTCGCACTGCTGAACCCGATGCTGGCGGCGGTCGCGATGTCGCTGAGCTCGCTGCTGGTGGTGGGCAACAGCCTGCGGCTGCGCACCTGGCAGCCGGGACGGGGCCGGCAGCAGGGGGGCCGACGGTGAGGGCGACGAGGATGTTCGAACGGCTCACGTTCGAACGGCTCACGGTGGTCGCCCCGCCGGTCGGCGCGGCGGCGCTCGCGCTGGCCCTGCTCACCGGCTGGACGGCGGTCGGCGGGGCCGGCGGACCCCGGCCGGTGGCGGCCGACGCCGGCTGGGTCCTGCTGCCCACGCCCGGCGCGGCCTCGGCGACGGCGGCCTTCTTCACGGTCCGCAACCCGGGCGACGTCCCGGACGAACTGACCGGCGCCAGCTGGGAGTTCGGCGGCCCGATCACCCTGAAGCGGCACCTCCACCAGGGCGCGGCCGGCCGCTGGGAAGCGGTCGCCGCCCTGCCGGTGCCCGCCCGGGGCGAACTGGCGATGTCCCCCGAGGACGCCGACCTGATGATCGCCGCTCCGCCCGCGCTGAAGCCCGGCCAGGGGGTGGGCTTCACCCTCACCTTCCGGCACAGCCCCCCGCTGCGGCTGGTCGCCCGGGTGCGGCCCCCGGGCGAGCGGCCGCGCTGAGCGCCCGGCCCGGCGGCAGAACGGGCGACGGGCCGGGCGGGGCACCGGGTCGGGTGAACCCCGGCGGTGCCGGGCTCCGTTGGAGACAGTGGTGGGCGGCCCGTGTGTGGGACGCGGCCGCACACCACTGTCACGTGGTCGGGCCGCCGCCCGGTGGCTGACCGAGCGTGGCCCGGGCCGGCCGGCGGGGTGTGACCGCGCCGGCCGGCCCGTACCCGGCGCGCAGCACCGGCTGGACGTGGCCGGGTCGCGCAGGGCCCGGCGGAGGTGACGTCGCGCGTGCGTGAGCCCATGCGCCAGCCCGTGCGTCAGCGCGTACGTCGGCCGTGCGTCGGCCGTGCGTCAGCCGTGCGGGACGACCGCGACCGGCACCTCGGCGTGGTGCAGTGCCGCGTGCGCGACCCGGCCGAGCCGGGGGCCGAGCTCGATCGGGCGGCGGCGCCGGCCGACCACGACCAGGGCGGCTCCGGCGGAGGTCTCCACCAGGCCGCGGGCGGCGCCGAGCCGGACGTCCTCGACCACCTCGACCTCGGGGTGCTGCTCGCGCTGCCCGGCCAGGGCGAGCGACAGCAGCTCGGCCTCCAGCGCCTCCAGCTGGGCGGTCTCCCCCGCCGGTACGGCACCTCCCGCGTAGCCGAACAGCGGCGGCAAGTCCCAGCCGTGCACCGCCCGGAGCCGGGCGCCACGCAGCGCGGCCTCGCGGAAGGCGAAGGCCAGCACCTCCTCCTCGGGCCCGTGCGCGTCGACGCCGACCACCACCTCGCCCCCTGGTGGCCGACCCTCCCGTACCACGACCACCGGCCTGCTGCTCCGCCCGGCCACCGCCATGCTCACCGAGCCGAGCAGCAGCCCGGTGAAGCCGCCGAGCCCGCGCGAGCCGAGCACCAGCAGGTCGGCGGTGGCGGCGGCCGCCACCAGTCCGTCCACGGGCGCGTCCAGGACGACGTCGGTGGACACGGCCAGACCGGGGTGGCGCCCGCGGATCTCGTCGGCGGCCGCGGCCAGGGTGCGCTGGGCAGCCTCCGGCAGGTCGTCCGGCTCCGCGAAGGAGGACACCCCGTCGGTCAGCCACGGCCAGGCGTGCACCAGCCGCAGCGAGGCCCCGCGCCGTACCGCCTCCTCGGCGGCCCAGTGGGCGGCGGCGGTGCCGGCGGGCGAGCCGTCCACCCCGGCCGCGATGCTTGACGTCATGACGGTTCCTCCGATGTCTCGGCGACGGGAACGGTGCACCCTGACGCCCCGTCCGCTCCTGGTCCCCACCCTGACGTCCGGGTCCGGCCCCCGCCAGAGGCCGCAAGCCCCGCGCCGACGGGACGAAGGACCCGTCCGCCGGAACATTACGGGCGACCCCGGCCTCCACCCCGTCGACACCCGGGCACTACCGTGTGTACACGGCATTCCCGCTGGTCGGACGGCACCGAAGCCGCCCGGTCCCACGGCGGTGGACGGTCAGCGAGCACGAGGAGGACAGCGGTGGGCCGAGCGGACGGCAGCGCGGCGGGCGGCGGCGCGCGGATGCCCCGGCTGCGCCTGGACGAGCTGCTGGAGGAGTTGCAGTGGCGGATCGACGCGGCGCGCGGGACGCAGAACCGGGTGCACAACCTGCTGGAGGCGGTGCTCGCGGTCGGCCGCGAGCTGGACCTCGCCCAAGCGCTGCACCGGATCGTGGAGGCCGCCGCCGATCTGGTGGACGCCCGCTACGGCGCACTGGGGGTGATCGGGCCGGACGGGCACTCGCTGTCGCAGTTCCTGACGGTGGGTCTGTCCGACGAGGAGATCGCCGAGATCGGCCCGCCGCCCTCCGGCCGGGGCATCCTCGGCGAACTGATCCGCCATCCGCGGCCGCTGCGCTGCCCGGTGCTGTCCGAACACTCGGCCTCGGTCGGCTTCCCGGCGAACCACCCGCCGATGCACACCTTCCTGGGGGTGCCGGTGCGGGTGCACGGGGAGGTGTTCGGCAACCTCTACCTGACCGACAAGCGCGGCGGGCTGGACTTCGACGAGGACGACGAGGCGGTGATCTCCACCCTGGCGGTCGCGGCCGGGGTCGCGATCGACAACGCCCGCCTCTACGAGGAGGCGCAGCTGCGCCAGCGCTGGCTGCGGGCGAGCACCGAGATCACCCGCAGCCTGCTGTCGGGCGCGCCGCGCCTGGAGGTGGTCGAGCTGATCGCCCGCCGGGCCCGGGAGATCGCGGGCGCCGAACTGGCGGACGTCTCGGTGGCGCTGGCGGGCCCTGGGGAGCGGGCCGAGGAACTGGCGGTCGAGGTCGCGCTCGGCGGCTCGCCGGACGCCCGGCTGGGGGTGACCGTGCCGGTGGACGGCACCGTCTCCGGCGCCGCGTACGCCTCCGGCTCGCCGGTGACCAGCGACGAACTGGCCTGCGACGCCCGCTTCCCGGCCGGTCCGGCGGGCCGCTTCGACGGGCTGGGCCCGGCCGTCGCGGTGCCGCTGGGCACCGGCGCCGGGTACGGGCGCGGCGTGCTGCTGCTGGCCCGGGCGCAGGGGCAGCCCGCCTTCGGGCCGGAGGAGACCGGCCCGCTGCTGGGCTTCGCCGACCAGGCGGCGCTGGCCCTGGAACTGGCCGAACGGCGGCGCGACGCCGAGCAGTTGAACCTGCTGGAGGACCGCGACCGGATCGCCCGGGACCTGCACGACCTGGCCATCCAGCGGCTGTTCGCCACCGGGATGACGCTGCAGAGCGCGGGCCGGCTGATCGAGAGCCCGGCCGCCGCGGACCGGGTCGCCCGGGCGGTGGCGGACCTGGACGAGACCATCAAGATCATCCGCTCGACCATCTTCGGCCTGCGCGCCCACGGCGAACCCGACCGGGGCCTGCGCGCCCGCGCCACCCGGGTCGTCACCGAGGCGCAGGAGCCGCTCGGCTTCGCGCCCCGGCTCAGCATGGAGGGCCTGCTCGACACCGACGTGCCGCAGGAGCTGGCCGAGCACGTGGTGGCCGTCCTCGCCGAGGCGCTCAGCAACGCCGCCCGGCACGCCCGCGCCACCCGGGTCGAGGTGACGCTGCGTGCCCTGGCCAGGCGGGTGGTGCTCACGGTGGCCGACGACGGGGTGGGCGTGCCCGAGGGCGGTCGGCGCAGCGGGCTGCGCAACCTCGCCGAGCGCGCCGAGCGGGTCGGCGGGGCCTTCACCCTCGGCCCGGCGGACGGCGGGGACGGCGGCACCCGGCTGGTGTGGGAGGCGCCGCTCGGGTCCTGAGCGGCCGGCCGGGGCAGCCGTCCAGGTGTTGCTGACCGCCGCCCAGACCGTCCTGGCCGTGGTGCTGCTGGACCTGCGCTTCCTGCCGTGGAAGGCCGCGCTCCTCCTCGCCCTGTTCGCCCTCCAGTTCGCCCTGCCCGGCGAGTCGGCCCGGTTCGCCCTCGGCTGGGTCTGCCTCGGGATCGCCGTCCCGCTGCTCGCCCTTCGCCTGCGCCAACTCCCGCCCACCGTCCGGGCGCCGGCGGGGCGCATCGAGGGCGATCCGCACGGAATTCCCGGCCGTGAACGGCCGGGCGATCACCGTCACCCGCCATCCCTCAGGCCCGGAAGGCCAGCAGGCGGTACTGCGGGTCGGGGCGTGGGGTGTCCTGGTCGGGGAGGGCGGCGAGCGCCCGTACGGCGGTGGCCGCGTCGGCGGGGTCCCGGCACCAGAGAATGCGGCCCTTGTCGACGGACTCCCGCCAGGCGCGGGGGCTGCGGCCCTGGCCGAGGCCCGGGAACGACGTCTCGGCCGCCGGGCTGAGGCCGAGGGCAGCCGCCTGGGCGGTCAGGCGCTCGACGTTGTCCGTCACCTGCGGGGCGTGGCGGCGGCGCAGCTCGGCCGTGGCCTCGGCGAGGTCGCTGGGCTCGGTGAAGTACGCGTCGTTCTTGTCCACCGTGGTGATCAGTGCCCCGCCCGGGCGCAGCACCCGGCGGGCCTCCGCCAGGACGGGCGCGGCGTCCGGCAGCAGGTGGAGCAGCCAGACCAGCACCACGGCGTCCGCGCTGCCCGTGCGGAGCGGGAGCCGGGTGGCATCCGCGCAGAGGACGGCGCCGGGCAGGCGCTGCTCGGCCAGGCGCAGCATCCCGGGCGAGCGGTCCACCCCCAGGACGGTCCGACCGGGGCGGCGCAGCCGGGCGGTGACGATGCCGGTTCCGCAGGCGACGTCCAGCACCGTGCGCCCGTCCTCCGGCAGCAGCCGTTCGACGGCCGCCGCCGCGGCCTCGGCGCGGGGTTCACCGCCGCGTGAGGCGTCGTAGTCCCGCGCCTCGGTGTCGTAGTCGAGCAATCGAAGTCCCCTCCGGCTGGCAGTCAAGCCGACCGAGGGTCGGCCCGGCAAGCGGTCCGGTCCGAGGACAGGCAGCGGCCGATCACCACCCGGCCGGCCCTCAGCCCCGGCCGACTCGCAGCACGGACGGCTGCGCGGCGGAGGACTGCCGCAGCTCGGTGGCGATCAGCGCCGCCTGGACCCGGCGCTCCACGCCCAGCTTGGCGAGCAGCCGGGAGACGTGGTTCTTCACCGTCTTCTCGGCCAGGTAGAGCCGCTCGCCGATCTGCCGGTTGGTCAGGCCCTCCCCGATCAGCGCCAGCACCTCCTGCTCGCGCGCGGTCAGCCCCGGCCCGGCGGTCACCGGCTGGGCGGGCTCGGCGTCGCTGCGCAGCCGGTTCAGCAGCCGGGTCGCCGCACCGGGGTCGAGCATCGACCGGCCCGAGGCGACGGTACGAACGGCGGCGACCAGGTCGGTACCGCTGATCTGCTTCAGGACGTACCCGGCCGCGCCCGCCATCACGGCGTCGAGGAGCGCCTCCTCGTCGTCGAAGGAGGTCAGCATCAGACAGGCCAGGTCGGGCATCCGGGACCGCAGCTCACGGCAGACCGACACCCCGTCCCCGTCACCCAGCCGCACGTCCAGCACCGCCACGTCGGGCCGCAGCGCCGGCACCCGCACCAGGGCCTGTTCGGCCGTCGCGGCCTCCCCGACCACCTCCAGGTCCGGCTCACCGTCCAGCAGGTCGTGCACCCCACGGCGCACCACCTCGTGGTCGTCCAGCAGGAACACCCGGACCGGCGCCGAATCCCCGGCACCCTCCGCCTTGGTCGCCATCACGCGGCTCCACCTTCGTCACCCCCGCACACTCCCAGCGGGGCCCACCGCATCATCCCCCGCCCCGGGGCACCGGCCCAGGGCCCAACGACCCCATTCGGAGCGGGACGGAGTGCCCGGCCCGGCACGAGCCGCAGCGACGCGGCCCCGGAGGAGACGCAACGCTCCCTCAGCGTCCCTGCCGCCGTACGTTTCCCAGCCCCAGGAGCAGGAACGCGAGCGCGACCCCCGCGCCGCTGACCGCCGCCAACGCCACCCTCGGTACGACGCCGCCCCCGCCCGACAGCAGGATCGCCACCGCCCCCAGCGAGGCCACCGCCGCGCCCACGACCAGCCATCCCGCCAGCGTCACCGCCGCCGGGCGGCCCGTGCGCGGGGCCGGGCCGATGTCCAGGGCGGCCCAGCGGGCGGCGGTCTCCCGCTGCTCGCCGTACCGGTCCCACCGGGCCCGCACCCGCAGGGCCGTGCCGCCGACCAGCCCGGTGAGGGCCACCTGCGCGGCGGGGCGCCAGTCGGAGAGGGCGAGCAGCAGCCCGCCCGCCAACGCGAGCCCCGCCCACCACGTCACGCAGGCCGCCGCGGCCGTGCGGGTGGAGCGGGGCCGGTCGGCGCCGGCCTGGAGGTCGGCGATGGCGGGCAGGTACCAGACGCAGCCGCTCGCGGTGAGGGCGGCGGTGCCGATGGCGAGGACGGTGTGGGTCACGGGCCGGCCTTCCTAAGCGCACGGGGATCGGGGATCGCACGGAGTTCGCGGACAGGGGACGGGCGACAGCGGAGCCGTCCCCGCCCGCCCGGGGGCAGCGACGCGGGCGGGGACGGCGTTCAGGGGTACGGCCCCGGTACGGCCTCAGCCGTCAGAGCCGGACGGGGAGGAGGACGACGACACCCGCCCCCGCTCCGCCCGCGGCAGCGGCCGGTCGTACTTCGCAGGCTCCACGTCGCCGAGGTGCGTGGCCGGCTTGCCGGTGTTCTCCAGCACGTCCCGGGCCGCGATGTCGGGGTGGTGCAGGTCGAAGGCCGGCGATTCCGACCGGATCCGCGGCAGCCTGACGAAGTTGTGCCGGGGCGGCGGGCAGGAGGTGGCCCACTCCAGCGAGCGGCCCCAGCCCCACGGGTCGTCCCCGGTCACGCGCTCGCCGTACTTGGCGGTCTTCCAGACGTTGTAGAGGAACGGCAGGATCGACAGCCCGAGCAGGAAGGACCCGATGGTCGAGACGGTGTTGAGCGTGGTGAAGCCGTCCGAGGCCAGGTAGTCGGCGTACCGGCGTGGCATGCCCTCCGCGCCGAGCCAGTGCTGCACCAGGAACGTCGTGTGGAAGCCGACGGTGAGCGTCCAGAAGGTGATCCTGCCGAGCCGCTCGTCGAGCTTCTTGCCGGTCATCTTGGGCCACCAGAAGTGGAAGCCGGCGAACATCGCGTACACCACCGTGCCGAACAGCGTGTAGTGGAAGTGCGCGACGACGAAGTACGAGTCGGAGACGTGGAAGTCGATCGGCGGCGCGGCGAGCAGCACGCCCGTCAGACCACCGAACAGGAAGGTGACCAGGAAGCCGACCGTCCACAGCATCGGTGTCTCGAAGCTCAGCGAGCCCTTCCACATGGTGCCGACCCAGTTGAAGAACTTGACTCCCGTCGGCACCGCGATCAGGAAGGTCATGAACGAGAAGAACGGCAGCAGCACCTGCCCGGTGACGTACATGTGGTGCGCCCACACCGTCACCGACAGGCCCGCGATGGCCACCGTCGCGGCGATCAGGCCCGCGTAGCCGAACATCGGCTTGCGGCTGAACACCGGGATGACCTCCGAGACGATGCCGAAGAACGGCAGCGCCAGGATGTACACCTCCGGATGGCCGAAGAACCAGAACAGGTGCTGCCACAGCATCGCCCCGCCGTTGGCCGGGTCGAAGACGTGCGAGCCGAACTTGCGGTCGCATTCGAGCGCGAGCAGCGCGGCGGCCAGCACCGGGAAGACCAGCAGCACCAGCACCGAGGTGAGCAGCACGTTCCAGCAGAAGATGGACATCCGGAACATGGTCAGTCCGGGGGCCCGCATGCAGATGATGGTGGTGATGAAGTTGACCGCGCCGAAGATGCTGCCGAAGCCGGACAGCGTCACGCCCATGATCCACATGTCGGAGCCGACGCTCGGCGAGTGGACGGCGTCGGACAGCGGCGCGTAGAGGAACCAGCCGAAGTCGGCGGCGCCCTGCGGGGTGGCGAAGCCGGCGGCGGCGATCAGCGAGCCGAACATGAACAGCCAGAAGGACAGCATGTTCAGGCGCGGGAAGGCCACGTCCGGGGCGCCGATCTGCAGCGGCATGATCCAGTTCGCGAAGCCGGTGAACAGCGGCATCGCGAAGAGCAGCAGCATCACCGAACCGTGCATGGTGAAGGCCTGGTTGAACTGCTCGTTGGAGAGGATCTGGGTGCCGGGCCGGGCGAGTTCGGCGCGCATGACCAGCGCGAGGATGCCGCCGATCAGGAAGAACGCGAACGAGGACACCAGGTACATGGTGCCGATCGTCTTGTGGTCGGTGGTGGTCAGCAGTCCGACCACGGCCGAGCCGGGTCGGCGGGACCGAACCGCCCCTGCCGGCAGGGGCGTTGGCGGTGAGGTGGGGTCGCCCTGTGCCTGGGTGGCGCTCAAGGACGCACTCCTTCGAAGCGTCGTGCGAATGATGACGCTCCATGATCCGAACGCACCGCCACCGCACCCCAGGGCCCTTGGGCCCGCCCGCCCGGGGCCGCTGGGCCCGAGTTCCCGAGCCCGGGCCGGGACCACCCGCCCGGGCCCCGGGCGCGCCGTCGCGCTCGCTCAGCCCGCCAGCCGGGCGATCTGGCCGCGCTCGAGCGCCGCGTACACCGCGCCGTCCGGGCCGACCGCGATCCCGTGCGGCTCGGCGCCCGGGCCGGGGATCGGGTGCCCGTCCAGCCGCCCGTCCGGGGTCAGCACCCCGATCCGGCCGGCACCCCACTCGGTGAACCAGAGCCGCCCGTCGGGGCCGGCGGCGATCGCGTGCGGCTTCGCGGCACGGTCGGCCAGCGGGTACTCGGTGACCTGCCCGTCCACGGTGATCCGCCCGACCAGCCCGCCGCCGATCCCCACCCACCAGAGCGCGCCGTCCGCCCCGGCCGTGATCCCGACCGGCGCGGTGCCCTCGGTGGGCAGCCGGTGGACGGTCACCTCGCCCTCGACGCCCACCCGGGCGACGGCGTTCGCCTGGTTGAGCGTGCACCACAGCGCGCCGTCCGCCCCGGCGGTGATCAGCGACGGGAAGGCGCCGGCCAGCGGCAGCGGAAACTCCGTCACCTGCCCGTCCACGGTGATCCGCCCGACCCGGTCGACGTTCAGCTCGGTGAACCAGAGCGCCCCGTCGGGCCCGGCCGCGATCCCGTACGGCCCGGCGTTCTCCGTCGGCACCCCGTACGAGCCCACCTCGCCGTCCACCGTGATCCGCCCGATCCGGTGGTCCCGCATCCGGCTGAACCACAGGGCCCCGTCCGGCCCCGCGGTGATCACCGACGGCCCGCACCCCGGCGCGCCCAGCCCGAACCGCTCCACCGAGCCGTCCGCCGCCAGCCGCCCGATCTCCCCGGAGTGCACGAGCGTGAACCACACACGCCCGTCCGGCCCCACGGTCACCCCGTACGGCCCGGCCCCCGCCTCGGCCACATCGAACAGTTCCATCCACACCCCTCGGATACTATTGCGACTGGCGTCGCATTAGTGATGCTCGCACGTCCACCCCACCCAGGGCAACAGGCTTATTCGGGGCCGGTTGCCAGGCCCCTGAGCACCGAGATCACTCCGCTCCCCGCGGCGCAGACCGGGACGGCGAGCAGGGCGCCGATGATGCCCGCGACGCCGGCGCCGGCGACCACGGCGACCATGATCGTCGCCGGGTGCAGCTCGACCGTGCGACTCTGGATGATCGGCTGCAGGATGTTGCCCTCGATCATCTGGACCGTCAGCACCACGCCGAGCGCCCACAGCGCCGTCCCGAGGCCGCCGTCGGCGAGGGCGACCAGCACGGCCACCGTGCCGGACAGGAAGGCCCCGACGAAGGGGATGTAGGCGCCCATGAAGACCAGCGCGCCGAGGCCCGGCGCACCGGGGACGCCGAGGGCGAGCAGGCCGATGGTGATGAAGCCGGCGTCGATCAGGGCGATCAGGGTGGTGCCGCGCATGAAGCCGGCCATCGCCTCGAAGGCGCGCCCGGCGCAGGCGATCACGGTTTCGGCGCCGCGCCCTGGCAGGTAGGAGCGGATGGCGTCGCCGGTGCGGTGGCCGTCACGGAGGAAGAAGAAGACCAGGGCCAGCGCCAGCACCCCGCCGGTGATCAGCTGGGTGAGCAGGCCCAGGCCCGAGAGCACGCCGCTGGTGAGCGTGGAGACCAGCGAGTTGGTCTCGCCCTTGGCGTTGGTCAGGGCGTGCTGGATCTTCTCCCCGAACGGGCCCAGCCAGTCGGCCAGCCGCTTGCCGGCCGCCGGGAGCGAGGCGGCGATGTGCGGGGCGCTGTTCACCAGCGAGTTGACCAGCAGCACGATCACCCCGGCGACCGCCGCGACCAGCACGATGCAGGTCAGCCCGGCCGCCAGGCTCCGGCTCACGCCCCGGCGGACCAGCCAGGGCACCACGGGGTGCAGCAGCGCGGCCCCGAGCAGCGCCAGGACGAACGGCACGGTCGCCGCCCGCAGCTCCACCAGGGCGAAGACCACCAGTGAGGCGACGGCGATCAGCAGGATCACCGCCACCGACCAGGCCGCCGCCCCCCGAACGGCCGGCGGCAGCATCAGGTACGGCCTGCGGTGGTCGGGTTGCCCACCGGGCGGGCGCTCCACGGACACGGCCACCTCCGGCGGGGATCGTCGTTGAGTCCGAACCGACCCATCTCAACAGAGAATCTGACGATCTGCCCGTTTTGCGGCTAAGCGGCTGCCTCGAACCGCACCAACCCGCCCGCATCCGCACCCGCGAAGGCCAGCACCCGCCGCGCCTCCGCCTCCGCCGCCTCGCGGTCGGCCCGCGTCAAGCGGACGAACGGCTGGACGACGACCTCCTGCTCCCCCGTCAGCCGCCACGTCCCGGCGACCATCCCGTCCACCAGCAGGGTGCCGAGCACCAGCCCGTTCCGGGTCATCACCCGCCCCTTGTACTCCTCCGGCAGCACCCGGCTGCGGTCGGCGTGCGAGAGCAGCAGGTTGTCGAAGGGGGCGACCAGCCGCACCGGCGCCGGGACGTCCGGCCCCGGCCGGGGCGCCTGCGGCAGGTCGTACAGCAGCCGCCCCTGCTCGTCGCGGAAGGTCAGCAGCTGCGGCGCGAGCCGCTCGAGCACCGCGCCGAGCCGGCTGAGGCCGCACCACTTCTGCAGGTCGGCCACGGCGGCCGGGCCGAAGGCGGCCAGGTAGCGCAGCACCAGGTCGTCCACCGACGGCGAGGGGTCGAGAGGGCGACCGAGCCAGGCCTCGGCGGTGGTGTGGGCGGCCGGGCCGCTGCGCCCCCACAGGCCGCGCGGCGGCACCTGCACCAGCGGCAGCAGGCACCGCGCCGCCTGGGCGAGCGCGGCCGGGTCGCGGTCCGGGCGACTCGCGGCCAGCAGCGCGCCCAGTTGCTGGAAGGTGCGCGGCTGCGCCTCGACCAGCGCCCGGGCCTCGGCCGCCAGCACATCGAGGTCCAGCCCGGCCAGCCGCTTGCCGTAGGTGGTGCGCAGCGCCTGGTCCAGGACGGGCTGGAGCAGCGGGCGCAGCGTCCGGCAGTCCTCGGCGGTGACCAGATGGATGGTGCCGCGCTGGAGGGCGATCCGGACCACCGCCCGCTGTTCGATCAGCGTGCTCAGCCGCTCCGGGGAGAAGGCGTCCAGCCGGGAGAGCAGCCCGAGGTAGGGCGGCTGGGGTACGGCCTGGGCCTGGAGCCCGCCGAGGTGGTGGATGACCTCGGAAGGCTCCAGGTCGGTGCGGGCGAGCAGGTGCTGACGGGCCAGCAGGGCCCGGCCGAGCTCCCGGGTGCCGAGCACCGTCACCGGCGGCCGTCCAGTACCGAGCGCAGCAGGGAGATCCGGTTGGTGGTGATGGAGTCGACCCCGGTGTCGCGCAGCCGGCGCATGGTGCGCCGCAGGTCGGCCGTCCAGGTGGAGACGGCGAGCCCGGCGTCCGCCGCGGCGCCGACGAACTCGGGGGTGACCAGGCCGAACGGCGGGTTGAGGAAGGCCGGGCGCAGGTCCTTCAGCAGGGCGGGCGCGGGCATCCGGGGCTGCTTCCAGGTGAGCGCGATGGAGGCGTCCGGCGTGAGTTCGCGCACCGCGAGCATGGCGGTGACGGGGCCGCAGAAGGCGACCAGCCGTTCGGCGCCGAGCCCCGTGACGACGGACCAGGTGGCGGCGGCCGGGCCGGGCTCGTCCAGGTCGATCAGCAGCCGGGGGCCGTTCGCGGCCGCGACGCTCTTGACCGCCTCGGCGAGGGTGGGGATCGCCAGGTCGCCCCGGCGCAGCTCGTCCAGCTGCTCGACGGTGACCCGGTCGATGGCGCGCGGGTCGCCCCAGAGCCGCTCCAGGGTGCGGTCGTGCAGCAGCACCGGCACCTTGTCGCGGGTGAGCTGGACGTCCACCTCGACGGCGTCGGCCCCGGCGGCGAGCGCGGACTCGACCGAGGGCAGGGTGTTCTCCCGGTAGCGGTACGGGTCGCCGCGGTGAGCGACCGCGAGCACCGGGCGGCGGTCGGCGGGGGCGGGCACGGGGGCGGTGCGGGCGAGACTCATCGGATCAGTCCAGGAGGCCAGGGGGTCGGGTGGAGGACAGGGCTAGCGTCGTTCGATCATCACGTTGGTGGACTTGATGACCGCCGTGGCCGGTGCGCCGGGGACCAGGTTCAGCTCCTCCGCCGACTCCCGGCTGATCAGCGACACCACCCGGAAGGGCCCGGCCTGCACCTCCACCTGCGCGGCCACGTCGCCGAGCCGCACCTCGGTGACGATCCCGGGGAAGCGGTTGCGGGCGGAGGACGGCCGGCCCTCGGCCTCGGCGACCTCCGGCCGGGCCAGCTCGCGGGCGAAGGCGGCGAGCTCGGCACCGGGGATGATCCGGTGCCCGTGCTCGTCCCGCACGGCGGCGATCTTCCCGGCGTCCACCCAGCGCCGCATGGTGTCCGAGCTGACGCCGAGCAGCGCCGCGGCCTCGCCGATGCGGTACGGGTTGACCGGCGCCCCGGGCTGGCCCATGTGCGACTCCTGACGGTGGTTCGAGGTACGGAGGTACACGCCCCCCGGCCGCCATCCTGCCGTACCGGGGACACTGACGGAAAACTCCCCTACGGCTCGCCGAACAGGTCCCGGCGGACCGCGTCGCCCGCGGTGAGGACGGCCCCGGCGAGCACCGCGCCGCCACCCGCCGTACCGGCCCGCACCTCGGTGCGCAGCGGGGAGAACCCGGCGAGGCGCCGTTCCACCCGTCCGGCCAGTTCGGCGCCGCCGGCCCGGCCGGTCTCGCCACCGAGCACCACGCAGCCGGGGTCGAGCACCACGCAGACGCCGGCCGCGCCGAGCGCGATCCGCTCGGCCAGCTCGTCCAGGAACGGTTCGCCCCGTGCCCCGGCGGCCAGCGCGGCGCGCACTGCGGCCTCTGCGGCGCCCGCGTCCCCGGCCGGGTCGGCGGGCAGCCCGTGGGCGCGGGCGAGTTCGCAGACGGCGGCGCTGCCGACGAGCCCGTGGAAGCCGCCCTCGCAGCTGTCGGCGCTGGGCAGGCCGACGGTGCCGGGGACGGGCAGGAAGCAGATCTCGCCGGTGCCGCCGGAGAAGCCCCGGCGCAGCCGCCCGTCCAGGATGACGGCGGCGCCGACGCTGTGGCCGAGCCACATCAGCACGAAGGTGTCGCGGCCCCGGGCGGCGCCGACCCGGTACTCGGCCCGGCCGGCCAGGTTGACCTCGTTCTCCAGGATCACCTCGGTCTCGGGCAACTCCCGCAGCGCGGCGAGGAGTTCGGCGTGCCAGCGGGGGAGGTTGCCGGTGCTGTGCAGGCGTCCGGTGGCGGGGTCGACCAGGCCGGGGGCGCCGACCGCGACGGTGTGCAGCCGCTCGACGCCGGCGCCGCGCGCGCTCTCCAGCAGGGTGGCGACGATCGCCCCGGCGGTGTCGGGCGCGCCGTCGCCCTCGACCGGGATCTCGGCGGTGGCGAGGGTGCGCCCGGCCAGGTCGGCGACGACCAGGCTGACGCCGCCGGAGCGGACGTCGAAGGCGGCGATGTGGGCGCGGGAGGCGACCAGGGCGTAGACCCTGGCGTTGGGGCCGCGCCGCTGCTCGCCGCGTTCACCGACGACGGCGACCAGGCCGGTGCGCTGGAGGCGGTCGAGCAGGTCGGCGACGGTCGGCCGGGACAGGCCGGTGAGGTCGCGCAGCTCGGTCGCGGTCAGCGGGCCCTGATCGAGCAGGAGGTTGAGCGCCAGCCGGTCGTTGATCGCTCGGGCGGTGCTCGGCGTGGCCGTGCGCGCGGTGGTCATGGCAGCTCATCCTTCCAGAGTGTTTCTATCAGGGTCCCTTCCTGATAATTTATCGAACCGTCCGCCGGACGGCCGCGTCCGCCGCGCGGACCGATCGGCCTGCACGTAGACCACCCACAGGGCACCGTCGCGCCCCGCCCCGCGCGACCGGGAGGGAATGCCACATGACCGCAAGGACACTCGAACCACTGGAGGCCCCACGCCGGGCCCGGACGAGCATCGCGCTGGTCTTCGCCGTGCACGGCGCCGTCGGCGGCACCTTCGTCACCCGCATCCCGTGGATCCAGGACCGGCTGGACCTCTCCCCCGGCCAGCTCGGCCTGGCGCTCGTCATGCCCGCCGTCGGCTCCTCCCTCGCGATGCCGCTGGCCGGACGCTTCGTCCACCGCTACGGCGGCCGGGCGGCGATGCGCGGGCTGATCTCGCTCTGGTGCCTGGCCCTCACCCTGCCCGCGCTCGCCCCCGCACTGCCGGTGCTGTGCGCGGTCCTGCTGGCGTACGGCGCCACGGCGGGCATGGCGGACGTCGCGATGAACGCCCAGGGCGTGGAGATCGAGCAGCGGCTCGGCCGCTCGATCATGTCCGGGCTGCACGGGATGTGGAGCGCGGGCGGCTTGCTGGCCTCCGGCTTCGGCATCCTGGCCGCCCACCTCGACCTCGACGCCCGGCTCCAGCTGGCCGTCACCGCGCTCGTCCTGCTCGCCCTCGCCCAGCCGGTCTGCCGGGGCCTGCCCGACCTGCGGGCGCCCGAGGAGGCGCAGGCGCCGCCGCGCTTCGCGCTGCCGCCGCGCAGCTCGCTGGTGATCGGACTGGTCGGCTTCTGCGCGGTGTTCGCCGAGGGCGCCTCCATGGACTGGAGCGGTGTCTACCTGAAGGACGTCACCGGCGCCTCCGCCACCGTCGCGGCCGCCTCGTACACCGCCTTCTCGCTCACCATGGCGGTCAGCCGGCTCGGCGGGGACGTGGTGATCCGCCGCCTCGGCGCCGTCCGCGCCACCCGGCTGGGCGGGGCGATCGCCACCGTCGGCGGGGTGCTGGTGGTGGCCGCCGACCACCCGGCGGTGGCCATCCCGGGCTTCGCGCTGATCGGCGTCGGTGTCGCGGTGATCGTCCCGCTCGCCTTCGCGGCCGCCGGACGGATCGGCAGCAACCCCAGCCAGGCCATCGCGGGCGTCGCCACCGTCACCTACACCTCCGGCCTGATCGCCCCCGCCGTGATCGGCGCCCTCGCCCAGGCGACGTCGCTCACCGTCTCCTTCGGGCTGGTCACCCTGCTCGTCCTCGCCCTGCTGCTGAGCGCCGGGGCACTGCGCCGGGCCGAACCGAATTTCGCCGAGAATGTGACCGCATTGAAATCGGAAAGCACTTCCGGAAAAGATCTCTCCGCGATATGATGGAAATTCCTTGAGAGAATTCCCCGCTAATATCGCCAACCGTCGGGCGCGCTCCAGCGCCCGGCGGTTTCGCCATCCGTGAGGGGAATTCCCGAGGCATGTGCTACGACCCGGACGCCGCTCCGCCCGCCTTCAGCCCCGCCCGATGGGCGCTGGCCGAGGCCACCGACCTGACCCTGACCTCGACGGACGGCACCGAGTTCGCCGCCTTCCTGGCCCACCCGGAGGTGGCCACCGGCGTCGGCGTGCTCGTCCTGCCGGACAACAAGGGCCTTTCCGCCTTCTACCGGCACACCGCCGCCCGACTCGCCGAACAGGGCCACCCGGCGCTCGTCCCGGACTACTACGGCCGCACCGCCGGAGCCGACCCGGAAAACCGCCCGCCGGAATTCGGCGAACTGCCGAACCTGCTCCCCCACCTGCTCGCACTCACCCCGGAAACCCTGGACGCCGACCTCACCGCTGCCCTGGCCCGGCTGCGCACGGTCGGTCCGGCCGAGGTGGTCGCGCTCGGCTTCTGCTTCGGCGGCCGCCAGGCGTTCCGGGCGGCCGCGCCCCGCTTCGGGCTGGCCGGCGCCGTCGGCTTCTACGGCTACCCGGACGCCATCGACGGCGCCCCCGGCCCCACCCAGCTCGCGGCCGGCCTCACCGCCCCGATCCTCGCCCTCTGGGGCGGCTCCGACGCCCACATCCCACCCGCAGCCGTCGAGGCCTTCGACGCCGCGCTGACGGCGGCCGGCTGCCCGCACGAGTTCGTCACCTACCCGGGCGCGCCGCACAACTTCTTCGAGCTGTCCGCCGTCGAGCACGCCACCTCCGCCCGGGACGCCTGGGACCGGCTACTGGCCTTCCTGGCCGCGGCCGGCTGAAAACCGTCTCAAAGCCGCCGACCGAAATCCCGTTGCGTGGCCGGGCCGCCCGGTTCGACACTGCGGTCATGCTCGGATTCGTCAGGACCGACAACGACGCCCTCGTCTCCTGCCTGGGCGACCCGCAGCGCGCCGTGGCGGCCTACCGGGAGCTGCTCCGGCGCGAGGACGACGCGCTGGACGCCGTCCGGGCCGGCCTGTCCCACCACAGCGCGGCTGTCCGGGAGGGTTGCTGCCGACTGCTGGACCACCTGGTCGACACCGAGTCCATGGACCAGCTGATCGCCATGGCCGACGATCCCGACGCCGAGGTGAGGATCGCCGCGTTCCACGCCCTGGCCTGCGACCGCTGCAAGGGAGACACCTGCGCACCGGGCGCGGGCCTGGTCCTCGGACCGGCGCTGCGCCACCTGGCCACCGACCCCGACCCGCGTGTCCGGGCCAGGGCCGCCGAGCTGGTCGGCAAGTTCGCCCACACCGACGCCCGCGCGGTCACCGCCCTGCGGGTGTCGCAGGCCCAGGACCCGAGCCCGGCCGTCCGGAAGAAGGCGGGCTGGTACGCCCCGGGAGGAGCCATCTACGAGCGGACCGCCCCGCGCCCGTCCAAATGACGGGGCCGGCCCCTCAGATCCCGCCGTTGCCACCGCCGTTGTTGTCGTGGTCCCAGGCCGCCCGGACGCGCTCCGCTTCGACCGCCCGCTCGACGCACGCGCGGTACGAGCCGCGCAGCGGGTGCTCCTCCGGGAGGCCGGAGAACCCGTGCAGGGCGACCTGACCCGAGAGGTCCCGACGGCGGTCGTCGCCACCAGCACGAAGCGCCCGGTCGCCGTGCACCGTCCGGTGCTGGTGGCTCTCCACGAACGCCCGGTCGCCGACCAGCGCCGCGACCGCGAGCAGCAACGCGAACGCCCCCAGCGGGATCAGGACGTTCCGGTGCTCGGCCGCCGCCCAGATGGCGCCGGCCACTCCGAGCAGCACGATCAGCGGGTAGGAGCCGACCCCCCAGCTCACCGCCCGGTCGAGCCGGCGGCGCAGCTCCGCGTCCCGGAGCAGCCCCCGCGCGGCCAACTCCCGGTGAACCTCCACCAGTTCGGGCTGACGATTCAACTCGGGCACCACGGTGAGCAGATCCGCGCCCGGCCGGGCCTCGATCCCCGCCAGCAGAGCCGAGTAGAAGCTGCGGCCGCCGGAGCGACCCTCTGCCGTCAGGTAACCGGAGGCGCTCACGCCCACGGTTCCGCGCTCATACGCCTCGAACAGCAGCAGCACCGCCAAGTTGTCCGCCACCGCGGCCAGTTCGTACAGCTCCAGCTCAGGACCGGCCGGCTCGGTGACGCTCCGCTCGACCCGGTACAGCTCCTCCTGCGCGGACCGGCACCACAGGACCGTCCAGACCAGGTACGCCGCCGAAACGAGGAGGAACCCCGCGAAGGCCCACACGACGTCACCTCCTCCGGTCAGGTCACCCCAGTGTGGGGACACCCGCGCCGCAGGGCAACTCCCCTACCGCGCCGACCGGTTCACGGCTGGTTCAGGTAGGTGAGCACGGCCCGCACCCGGCGGTTGGTGTCATCGTCGTCGGCGATGCCGAGCTTGCCGAACATCGAGGTGGTGTACTTGCTGATCGCGCTGTCGCTGAGGAACAGCCGCCGCCCGATGGCCTGGTTGGACAGCCCCTCGGCCATCAGGCCCAGCACCTCGTACTCGCGCTCGGTGAGCTGGCTGAGCCCCCGCTCCGGCGGGCTCGCCGACAGCAGCTTGGCGATGACGGCCGGGTCCATCGCCGTCCCGCCGGCCGCGACCCGCTCCAGCGAGCCGATGAACTGGTCGGCGTCGAACACGCTCTCCTTGAGCAGGTAGCCGACCCCGCCGGAGCCGTCGGCCAGCAACTCCCGCGCGTACAGCTGCTCCACGTGCTGGGAGAGGATCAGCACCGGCAGCCCGGGCAGCTCCTTGCGCGCGGCCAGCGCCGCCCGCAGGCCCTCGTCCGACTGGGTCGGCGGCATCCGCACGTCGACCACGGACGCGTCCGGGCGGTGGGTGCGCAGCGCTTCGAGCGTCTCGGGCCCGGTGGAGGCGGTGGCCACCACCTCGTGCCCGCACGCCTCGATCAGACGGACCATCCCGTCACGCAGCAGGTAGAGGTCTTCGGCTACAAGGATTCGCATGGCACCGTCATCCTGACATGGGTCGGTCCGCCGGGCGGACTGGTGATCTCCAGAGTTCCGTCGAAGGCGCCGAGGCGGCGGCGCAGGCCCGCGAGCCCGCCGCCGGGCCGTTCCCGGACGCCGCCCGAGCCGTCGTCCTCGACCTCGACGACGAATCCGAGCTCGTCCTGACGGAAGGTCACGCCCGCCCGGGTCGCCCGGCCGTGCTTGAGGGCGTTGGTCAGCAGCTCGGCGACGCCGAAGTAGACGGCGGACTCGATCGGCGCGTCCACCCGCACCGGGGTCTCGGCCTCGACGGTCACCGTGAGGCGAAGGTCCAGCGCCAGGGCCCGCACCGCGTCGACCAGTCCGCGCTCGGTCAGCACCGGCGGGCTGATCCCCTGGATCAGCCCGCGCAGTTCGGCCAGCGAGGCCTTCGCCCCGGCCTGCGCGTCCCGCATCAGCGCCTTGGCCTGCTCCGGGTCGCGCTCCACCAGCCGCTGCGCGGTCGACAGCGAGAGCCCGAGCGCCACCAGCCGGGCCTGCGCCCCGTCGTGCAGGTCCCGCTCGATCCGGCGGATCTCGGCGGCCTGGGCGACCGTCGCGTCCGCGCGCTGGGCGGTCAGCTCCGCCACCCGTTCCGCCAGCGCCATCGCCGCCGTGGGCCGCAGGAAGCGCACGGCCACCGGCACCACCACCCGCCAGGCGTACGGGGCGCAGCCGACGGCGAGCAGCACGCCGAGCGCCCCGGCCAGCCGGGCCGCGCTCCCGGGTCGGCCGAGCCCCAGCACCGCCGCGGCCACCCCGGCGGGCGGCAGCGCGGCGACCAGGCCCGCGGTGAGCGGCGCGATCAGGACGAACCGCAGGTCACGCAGGTTGGCGGGGTCGCGCCAGCGGATCCGCCAGTGCTGGTCCATCAAGGCGTCGCGGCGGGTCTTCTCGTAGCTGAAGCCGTTCCACCAGAACCCGGTGGACATCCGGACCACCGGCGGGGCCTGCCGGTACCCGGCGTCGATGACGGTGCCGTCCCACCGCGCGACCAGGGAACGCACGGCCCGGCACACCGGGCGGCCCAGCGCCAGGGTGCCCGCGCACACCAGCACCACCGGCAGCAGCCAGGACCACGGGTTCGCCGGCCCCCAGTGGACCCCGAGCGCCACCGCGCCCGCCCACACCGCCGGGGCCGACAGGGTCACGGCCGCGACCACGCACGCCCGGCCGAACCCCGCCGCGGCCCGCGCCGCCCACGCCCCCAGTCGCCCCATGGCCGCCCTTCCTCGCCTTCCGTCGGTGCTCCCCACTCTGCACCGCGCGGAGCCCGCGTCCGCCCCGTTCGGGCGGGGAGTGTGGCCAGCCCCACCCGACCGTGCGTCCAGCCGGACACCGGCACCCCCGACCCGACCGCGGCGAGATCCCCGGCCGACATCATGCCGAGTGCGATCACCGGCGTCGACGCTGGCCCCGGCGTCGTCCCTCGCCCCGGCGAACCGGCGGACCGGCCGGGCTCGGGCACCGGTTAGGCTCGGGCGGTGCCCGAAGCCCTGACGACCTCCCCCCTGCCGAGCGCCGCCGAGCCCGGTTCCGAGCCCGGTTCCGAGCGCCCGGCCCGTTCGGCCTGGTGGCGGTTCGGCCTGCTCGTGCTGCTGCTGGGGGCATGCGCCGGGTCGCTGCTGCTGTGGAGCCCGACGGACCTGCTCTCCGGCGGCCTGGCGAACCGGATGCCCGGCTACTGGTTCGCACCGCTGTTCACCCTCGTCTACGCGGTCGGCACGCTCGCCTTCGTCCCGCGCCCCGCGCTGAACGCCGTCGCCGGACTGCTGCTGGGCATCCAGCAGGGCGTGCTGCTCGCCGTGCTCGGCACCACCCTGGGCGCGGCGATGGCCTTCGCCCTGGGCCGCGGCCTCGGCCGGGAGGCGCTGAAGCCCTATCTGCGCGGCAAGGTGCTGGGCGCCCTCGACCAGCGCTTCACGGAGCAGGGCTTCCGCAGCGTCCTGGTGCTGCGGCTGCTGCCCGGCCTGCCCTTCCAGGCCGGCAACTACGGCGCGGCCTTCTCCGGGGTCCGCTTCCTGCCCTTCCTCCTCGCCACCGCGATCGGCGTGGTGCCCACCACCGCCGTCTACGTCACTGCCGCCGCCAGCGCGGACCAGCCGGGCTCGGCGGCGTTCCTGGTCTCCGCCGGGGTGATCGCCCTGCTGGTGATCGGCAGCCTGGTCGGCCTCTGGCGCGCGGCCGCGGCCCGCCGCCGGATCCAGGCCGGCTGACAAATCGGTCGCGCCGCCGCGCCGCCGGGGGCCACGATGGCCGGCATGACCGAACTCAACCCGCGGGTGGACCCGCCGATGGCCGCCGACGAGGCCGCCATGCTCACCGCCTGGCTCGACTACCACCGCAGCACCCTCGCCCTCAAGTGCGAGGGTCTGACCGACGACCAGCTGCGACTGCGCTCCGTCCCGCCGTCCACGCTCTCCCTGCTCGGCCTGGTACGGCACATGACCGAGGTGGAGCGGCACTGGTTCCAGGGCGTCCTGCGCGGCGAGGAGGTCGCCACCGGCCACTACTGGACCGCGCAGGACCCGGACGGCGATTTCGACAACGTCGACACCGCCGACGTCGCCGCCGACCTCGCCCTCTGGCGCGCCGAGATCGCGGCCGCCCGCGAGGCCTCGGCCGGCCTGCCGCTGGACACCGTCGGCAAGCGACTGCGCCACGACCGGGAAGTGACGCTCCGCTGGATCCTGGTCCACATGATCGAGGAGTACGCGCGGCACAACGGCCACGCGGATCTTCTGCGCGAACTGGTGGACGGCTCCACCGGCGAATGAAATCGTTTCCACATTGTTGACAGAAGGTCAATTAAGCAGTGACCGCTACCGATAAGGTCTACGCGCGCAACCGTACGGAGCTGCGCCGCGTCGCTTCCTTTGCCCGGGTCCGCCCGGGCTTCCGGCACGGCACGACTCGTACGGGGGTCGCGAGCGGGCACGGGACCGGTGAACAGTGCGATACTCGGACAGTTCCGACGAGTGGATGACGTGTCAAGAAGGACACGCACCCCCCGGGGGGACCAGGACGGGACGAGGCAGGGAGGCGCGGCATGGGAGCACTTCGCGACGAGCACCACAACGGGTGGCTGATGCCCTCGGGGAACTACCCGGCCGCTGTGTACGACGACGAGTGGGTGGAGCAGGAGACGGTTTCCGCCGTCCCCGCGCCCGCGAAGATCGTCTCCCTGCGGCCGACGGGCTTCGAGGCGGCGCGCACGGTCGGCGAGCACATCCGGGCGAGCACCCCGGTGGTCATGGACCTCACCGAGATGGAGGAGGCGGAGGCCAAGCGCATGGTCGACTTCGCCTCCGGTCTGATCTTCGGCACGCGGGGCGGCATCGAGCGGATCGCCCGCCGGGTCTTCCTGCTCACCCCGGCGGACGTCGAGGTCATGGTGATCGACCGCCCGCTCGACGAGACCGGGTTCTACAACCAGAGCTGAGCCAACCAGAGCTGAGCCGGCCGTAAGGCCACGCAACGCCCCGACCGGGGACGGCACACCCGCCGTCCCCGGTTTTTGCTGCTCGGGGCCCGGGCAGCCGCGGATCATCTGAGACGACGGAAGTAATTTTGAGACATTGATGTCTCACTTCGTCTAGACTCGACGCATGGCCACCGACCGCGAGACCGTCCTCGAAGCCGCCGTCGGCGTGCTCTCCCGCCGTCCGACCGCCCACATGGACGAGATCGCCCGAGCGGCGGGCATCAGCCGCGCCACCCTGCACCGGCTGTTCCCGGGGCGCGAGGCGCTGATCCGCGAGGTCGGCCGACTCGGCCTGGAGCGCTTCGCCGCCGCCCTGGACACCGCCGCGACCGAGGATGGCGACGCCGAGGCCGCGCTGCGGCGCCTGGTGGACGCCTCCGTCCCCGACGCCATGCTCTGCGCCTTCCTGGCCGGCGAGAACCAGCTCTACGACCACGACGACATCAACGACCTCTGGGAGGTCCAGATCGCCCGGCTGCACGCGCTCTTCCTCCGCGGACAGCAGCAGGGCGTCTTCCGGATCGAACTGAGCGCCGCCTGGCTGAGCGAGGCCTTCTTCGACCTCGTCGCCGGCATCGGCTGGGCCATCCAGGACGGTCGGCTCGCCCCGCGCGAGGCCGCCTTCTCGCTCGCCGAACTGTTCCTCGGCGGCGCGCTGCGCCGGCCGGACACCCCCGCCCCCACGGCCCACATCCCCGTTGGCCCGACCCACAGCACCTCGGACCGGAAACCGGAAACCGATATCCCATGAGCTTGACGGCTCCCGCCCTTCTGACCGCCCGCCAGCGCTGGACCGGCCTCGCCGTCCTGGTGCTGGCCGTCACCGTGGTCGCCCTCGACGCGACCGTGCTCTCCCTCGCCCTCCCGTCCATCAGCGAGACGCTGCGCCCCAGCGGCACCCAGCTGCTCTGGATCGGCGACTCCTACTCCTTCGTGCTGGCCGGCCTGCTGGTCAGCATGGGCGCGCTGAGCGACCGGATCGGCCGCAAGAAGCTGCTGCTGTCCGGCGCCACCGCCTTCGGCGCCGCCTCGCTGCTGGCCGCCTACGCGCCGGGCCCGGGCTGGCTGATCCTCGCCCGCGCGCTGCTCGGCGTCGCCGGGGCGACGATCATGCCCTCCACCCTGTCGCTGATCCGCGGCCTGTTCCCGGACGACCGGGAGCGGGCCACCGCGATCGGCATCTGGGGCGCGGCCGCCACCGCCGGCGCCGCGCTCGGGCCGGTGGTCGGCGGGGCCCTGCTGGAGCACTTCTGGTGGGGTTCGGTGTTCCTGCTGAACATCCCGGTCCTGCTCCTGCTGCTGGTGTCCGGTGCCTGGCTGCTGCCGGAGTCCAGGGACCCGAAGCCGGGCCGCTGGGACGTGCTGAGCGTCGCGCTGTCGATGGCCGGTGTGATCGGCGTGGTGTACGCGGTCAAGGAGGGCGCCGCGCACGGCCCCGCCCGCTGGGACATCCCGGTCACCTTCCTCCTGGGCGCCGCCGCGCTGACCGTCTTCGTCCGCCGCCAGCTGCGGCTGGAGACCCCGCTGCTGGACGTCCGGCTGTTCCGCGACCGGCGGTTCACCGCCGCCGTCACCGCTTCGCTGATCTCCCTGGTGGGCCTGAGCGGCGTGATCTTCGTGGTCTCGCAGTACCTCCAGCTGGTCCGCGGCTACGAGCCGCTCCAGGCGGGCCTGGCGGAGCTTCCGGCCTTCGCCGGCTCGGTGGTCGGCGGTCTGCTGACCGCCCGGATCGCCCGGCGCTTCGGCGTCCGCAAGGCACTGGCGGCCAGTCTGCTCGCCATGGGTCTGGCCGCGGGCGTGCTGGGCTGGCTGCAACAGGACACCACCTACCTGCTGTTGGCCGTCTCCTTCCTGCTGACCGGCACGGCCGAGGGCGTGGTCTACACGCTCGGCGCCGACCTGGTGCTGAGCGCCGCGCCCGCCGACAAGGCCGGGGCCGCCTCGGCGGCCTCCGAGACGGCGTACGAACTGGGCACCGCGCTCGGCATCGCGCTGGTCGGTTCGGTGGTCGGCTCGATCTACGCGAACGGGCTGTCCGTGCCGGCCGGGGTCTCGGCGGAGACCGCGGCCCGGGCCGGTGAGTCGCTCGGTTCGGCCGTGGAGGAGGCGCGCGGGCTGCCGGCTGAGGTGGCCCAGCCGCTGCTGGCGAGCGCCAAGGACGCCTTCGTGCACGGCATGAACAGCGCCGGGATGGTCGCCGGCGTGCTGCTGGTGGGCGCGGCCGTCCTGGCCTGGCGACTGCTGCGCGGGCTGTCCGCCCCGACGGCGGCCGAGCCGGTCGAGGTCGCCGAGCCGCAGAAGGTCGGCGCGTAGGAACGCGGACGAGAACGGCCGTTTCCATCCGGGAACGGCCGTTCTCGTCTGCGGAACGCCCGTTCCCGGGGGCCTGCGTGCACGCCTCAGGACGCCCCGAAGGGCAGCTCCAGCTCGGCCCAGACCACCTTGCCGTCCCGGGTGAGCCGGCTGCCCCAGCGCTGGGCCAGCTCGCTGACCAGGAACATCCCGCGCCCGCCCTCGTCCTGCTCGGCGAAGGGGCGCAGCTGCGGGGTCTGGCCGCCGGCGTCGGAGACCTCGACGGTCAGCACCCGGTCGCGGAACAGCCGCAGTCGGCGCGGTGCCTCGGCGTGCAGCAGGGCGTTCGTGACCAGCTCGCTGACCATGAGTTCGGCGTAGTCGGAGAGCGCGCTCAGGCCCCAACCCTCCAGAGTGGCGCGGGTGAAGCGGCGGGCCTTGCCGGGCAGCTTGCCGCCGCCGGCGAGCGGGAGGGTGGCGATCCGGTCGGCGGCCACCGGCAGCGCCCGCGCCATGATCATCGCGATGTCGTCCTCGGTGCCGTCGGTGACCAGCGCGCCGAGCACGGCGTCGCAGCTCTCCTCCAGCGTCCGGCCGGTCTGGGACAGGGTGCGGGCGAGCAGGTCGATGCCGTCGTCCAGGTCCTGGCCGCGCCGCTCGACCAGGCCGTCGGTGTAGAGGGCGAGCATGCCGCCCTCGGGGAGGGTGAACCCGATCGACTCGAAGGCGACCCCGCCGACGCCCAGCGGCACGCCGGGCGGCACCTCGATCGTGCGGGCGGTGCCGTCGGTGTCGACCCACACCGGCGGCAGGTGCCCGGCCGAGGCGACCTGGACGGTGCGCTCCAGCGGGTCGTAGACCGCGCATATGCAGGTGGCGAACTGGCCCTCGCCGATGCCCGAGGCGGTCTCGTCCAGTCGGGTGAGGACCTGCTCGGGCGGCATGTCCAGGGTGGCCAGGGTGCGGGCGACGGTGCGCAGCTGGCCCATGGTGGCGGCGGCCCGGATGCCGTGGCCCATCACGTCGCCGACCACCAGCGCGACCCGGCCGCAGGACAGCGGCACCACGTCGAACCAGTCGCCGCCGACCTCGCTGACCACGCTGCTGGGCAGGTAGCGGTAGGCGATCTCCAGGCCGAGGGTGCGGTGGATCTCCTGCGGCAGCAGGCTGCGCTGCAGGGTCAGGGCGGTCTCCCGCTCGCGCCGGTAGAGCCGGGCGTTGTCGAGGGCCAGCGCGGTGCGGGCGACCAGTTCCTCGGCGAGCGCGACGTCGGCGTCGGTGAACGGCTCGGGGTTGCGCATCCGGATGAACTCGGAGCCGCCGAGCACCATGCCCCGGGCGGTGATCGGCACCATCAGGTACGAGTGGATGCCGGCCGCCATCCCGGGGGCGACCCGGTCCTCGCTGGACACCAGTCCGCGCAGCACCTCCTCGTCCACGTGGGCGCGCAGCAGCGGCCTCCCGCTGCGCAGGCACTGGGTGTAGCTGCGGTCGGGGGCGTACTCGGAGGTCTCGCCGACGACGTCCACGGCGTGCACGAGGCCGGACTCGTAGCTCTCCCCGACGGCGACGGCGCGCAGGGTGACGGACCGGTCGGAGGGGATCGCGGTGGGCTCGGCGCCGCGCAGGACGGGTTCCAGCAGGTCGACGGTGGCGAAGTCGGCGAACCGGGGGACGACGGCCTCGATCAGTTCCTCCGCGGTGCGCTGGAGGTCGAGGGTGGTGCCGATCCGGGCGGTGGCCTCGGCGATGGTGGTCAGCCGTTCCTGGGCGCGGGCGGCGCGGGCCTCGGCCTGGAAGCGCTCGGTGACGTCGATGATCGAGGAGGCGACGCCGAAGACCTTTCCGGTGGAGTCCTCCAGCCGGAAGTAGGAGGCGGACCAGGCGTGGTCCCGCTTGGGGTCCCCGGGGACGCGGCCGTGCGAGCGGGCGTCGACGACGGGCTTGCCGGTCTTGAGGACCTGTCTCATGATCTGCTCGAGCTCGACGGTGTTGATGCCGGGCAGGACGGCGGATATCCGGCGACCGAGGTGGCCGGCGACCGGGACGCCGTTCATCCGGGCGAGTGCCTCGTTGATCCGGACGAAGCGCAGCTGGGTGTCGTAGACGGCCATCCCTATCGGCGAGCGGCCGAAGATGCCGTCGAGGACGGCGAGGTCGGCCTCGATCTCGTGCAGGGCGCGGGTGTCGGAGGCGGTGGCGAGCAGCAGCAGGGTGCCGTTCGGGCCGGCGATCGGGTAGGTGCGGAACTCCAGCTCGACCTTGTGGCCGTCGCGGTGGCGGACCGGGAAGACGAAGGAGGTGCCGGTGCCCGCCATGATCCGCTGGAAGATCTCGAGCACCTCGGGGCGGTCGGTGTCGTCGGCGAGCAGCCGGGCGGCGTAGCTGCCGACGGCCTCCTCGGCGGTGTAGCCGAGCAGGGCCTCGGCGTCATCGCTCCAGTGCAGGATCAGGCCGTCGCTCTGGAGCAGGGCCGTCGCGAGCGGGACCAGTCGGTGGCCCTCCGGGCGCGCGGAGGCGCCGCCCGCTGCGAGGCCGGCGGCGTCGGTCGCGTCCCACTCGTGTCCGTGCATTCAGGCAGCACCCCGGTTCGGCTCGTGCCCGGCCGGGTGGGCCTCGCGGTCGGTGCCGGCCGGGTTTCTTCTCCAGACTGCACGGACATCGGCCGCCCGGCGACCCCTTGGTCAGGGGTGTCCGGCCGCTCCGGATGTACGGGCGTCATGGGCGTACCGGGCGCAGCGTACTCTCCAGAAGGCCCGCCCACTGCCGGATCACTCCGGAACGTCGAACACTGTCGTCGGTCAGCAGGTTGGCCAGGCCCAGTCCGCGGGCGAGGTCGAGGGTGGCCTGCACCGATTCGCGCACGCCCGGGCGGGTCTCGTCGGCTCCGAGGAACTCCACGGCGGCCCGGTGGGCCTCCCGGCCGACCCGGCCCTCCAGGGCGACGATCCGCTCGCGCAGGGCCTCCTCGGTGGCGGCGGCGGTCCACAGGTGCAGGGCGGCGCGGAAGTCCGGGCCGGTGTAGAGGCGGACGATCATGTCGACCACGGCCCGGGTGCGGTCGGGGCCGGCGGCCGGCAGGTCGTCCGCGTGGGCGCGGACGGCTGCCAGCCGCTCGGCGGTGACGTACTCGACGGCCGCGGTGAAGAGGTCCTCCCGGGTCGGGAAGTGGTGCTGGGCGGCGCCCCGGGAGACACCGGCCCGCTCGGCGACCATGGCGACGGTGGAGCCCTGCCAGCCGAGCTCGGCCAGGCAGTCCACGGCGGCCGCGAGCAGCCGGGCCCGGGTCGCGCGGCTGCGGTCCTGCTGGGGGGTGCGGACGGCGGGGTGGCTGGTCATGGCGGGGGCGGTTCCTGTTCCGGTCGGGGCGCGGCGGGTCGATCCTCACAGACGGGCCGCGGTCTTCGCCGGTCAGGGCCCCCGTTCAGCTCGCCGCCTCGGCCCGTGCGGCCTCGCGGGCGCGCAGCTCGCGGCGGAGGATCTTGCCGGCCGCGGACTTGGGGACGGCGTCGACGAACTCCACCGCGCGGACCTTCTTGTACGGGGCGACCTGCCCGGCCACGTAGCCGGTGACCTCCTCGGCGGTCAGGTCGCTACCGGGGGCGCGGACCACGAAGGCCTTGGGGCACTCGGTGCCGTCGGCGTCCGGGACGCCGATCACGGCGGCGTCGGTGATCTGCGGGTGGCCGAGCAGCACGGCCTCCAGCTCGGCGGGGGCGACCTGGTAGCCCTTGTACTTGATCAGCTCCTTGACCCGGTCGACGATGTGCAGGTAGCCGCGCTCGTCCACGCAACCGATGTCGCCGGTGTGCAGCCAGCCCTCGGCGTCGATCACGGCGGCGGTGTCGGAGGGGCGGCCGAAGTAGCCCTTCATCACCTGGGGGCCGCGGATCCACAGCTCGCCGCGCTCGCCGGCGCCGAGGTCCCGGCCGCTGCCGTCCAGGGCGGTGACCCGCAGTTCGGTGGAGGGGACCATCCGGCCGACCGAGCCGGGCGAGGGGTCGCGCTCGGTCGGGGAGACCACGTGGGTGACCGGAGACAGCTCGGTCATGCCGTAGCCCTGGAGCAGGTGCGGCAGGCCCAGGCGGCGGGCGCAGGCCTCGGCGAGGGCCTGGTCCAGCGGGGCGGCCGCGCACAGCAGGTACTCGACGGAGGAGAGGTCGAAGCGCTCCACCACCGGGTGCTTGGCCAGGGCGAGAGCGATCGGCGGGGCCACCACCAGGGCCTGTACCCGGTGCTGTTCGATCGCGCGGCAGAACTGCTCCAGGTCGAAGCGGGGCAGCACGACCACGGTGGCGCCGCACCGCAGCGGCTGGTTGAGCAGGGCCGCCAGGCCGTAGATGTGGAAGAACGGCAGCACGGCGAGCACCCGTTCGCCCACGGCGGGGCGGTAGAGGGCGTCGGTCTGGGCGAGGTTGGTGGCGATCGAGCGGTGGGTGAGCATCACGCCCTTGGGCAGGCCGGTGGTGCCGCTGGAGTAGGGCAGCACGGCGACGTCCTCGCCCGGGTCGATCGCGGTCTCCGGGGCGGGGCCGGTGGCGGCGAGCAGGTCGGCGAGCGAGCGGTGGCCGTCGGCGCCGTCCAGCACGATGATCTCGCTCAGCGGGCGGCCGTCGGCGGCGAGCTGTTCGGCGGCCGCACGGGCGGTCGACAGAAACGGGGAGACGGTGATCAGCCAGCGGGCGCCGCTGTCGCGGAGCTGTCCGGCCAGTTCGACGGGGGTGGACAGGGAGGACACCGTGGTGACGGTGGCGCCGGCCCGGGTGGTGCCGTAGTAGGCCATCGGATAGACGATCGAGTTGGGACTGAACAGGGCGACCACGTCGCCCTTGCGCACCCCTGCTCCGGCCAGTCCGGCGGCGACCCGTTCGACCGAGGCCGCGAGCCGCGCGTAGCTGACCTGCTCCCCGGTGAGGCCGTCGATCAGGGCCGGCCGCTCGCCGTACTCGGCGGCGGAGCCGAGCACCGCGTCGTGGATCGGCAGGTCGATCACGGGGACGTCCGGGAATTCACTTCGGAACACCAAGGTGAGCCTCCAGCAAGGAAGTTGATGCAGCAACAAAACCAGTGACGGAGTCGGTACGGGGCGCGCTCAGGAGCATACGGACAGTCAGGGGAGTCGCTCGTCCATTGTGGAGAACCGGGGGCGGGGCTTGCGTGGCACATTTGCTCCCGGGGGCGCCCACCCGGACGGTGTGCACCACGGCCGCCCGCCCCCGGGTGCGGCCCCGGCCCCTGGAGCAACCCCCCGTGAGACCCACCTCCTCCTCCCTGGCGTCCGCCCGCGCCTCGCCGACCCGTCACGAGCCGCACGGCGACGTCGGCACCGGTGGCGGCGGAACCTCCGGGGCCAACACGGCCGAGGTGATCGCCGGCACGGCGCTGGTCGTCGGCGCCGACCCGGATTCGGATCCCCGCGATCAAGGTCGACGCCACGGTGACCGGCCTCGGGCTGGACGCCGCCCCGCAGCTGAACACCCCGCCGGTGGAGCAGCGCAACCTGACCGGCTGGTACCGGGACGGCGCCGCGCCCGGCGCCGCCGGGAACGCCATCGTGGTCGGGCACGCCGACACCCGCAGCGGGCCGGCGGTGTTCTACCGGCTCGGGCTGCTGCGCCCGGGCGACACCGTGGAGGTGGCCCGCGAGGACCGGCGCACCGCGGTGTTCACCGTCGACTCCGTGAAGGTGTTCCCGAAGAAGGACTTCCCGGACGCCCAGGTGTACGGCGGCAGCGGCACCCGGGCCGAGCTGCGGGTGATCACCTGCGGCGGGAGGTCCGACCGGCACTCCGGGTACGAGTCCGACACCGTGGCGTTCGCCCACCTGACCGCGGTGCGGTGACCCCGACCGGGACAGCGGCGCCCAGGACGGTCAGTACGACTTGGGCAGGCCCAGGGTGTGCTGGGCCACGTAGTTGAGCACCATCTCCCGGCTGACCGGCGCGACCCGGCCGACCCGGGTGGCCGCCAGCAGCGCGCCCAGCCCGTACTCCTGGGTGAGGCCGTTGCCACCGAGGGTCTGCACCGCCTGGTCGACGGTACGGGCGGCGGCCTCCCCGGCGGCGTACTTGGCCATGTTGGCGGCCTCCCCGGCGGCCAGGTCCTCCCCCACGTCGTAGAGCAGCCCGGCCTTCTGGGTCATCAGCCGGGCCAGCTCGATCTCCACCGCGCACTGGGCCAGCGGGTGGGCCAGACCCTGGTGGGCGCCGATCGGGGTGGACCAGACGGTCCGGGTCTTCGCGTACTCGACGGCCTTGCCGAGGGCCTGGCGGGCCAGACCGAGCGAGAAGGCGGCGGTGAGGATCCGCTCCGGGTTGAGGCCGGCGAACAGCTGGAGCAGGCCGGCGTTCTCGTCGCCGACCAGCGCGTCGGCGGGCAGCCGGACGTCGTCCAGGAAGACCTGGAACTGCTTCTCCGGGGCGACGAGCTCCATCGGGATCGCCCGGTACTCGAAGCCGGGGGTGTCGCGCGGGACGACGAACAGGCAGGGCTTGAGCTTGCCGGTGCGTGCGTCCTCGGTACGGGCGACGAACAGCACGGCGTCGGAGTGGTCGATGCCGGAGACGAACACCTTGCGGCCGGTCAGCAGCCAGTCCTCGCCGTCCCGGCGGGCGACCGTGGAGATCCGGTGCGAGTTGGAGCCGGCGTCCGGCTCGGTGATGCCGAAGGCCATCTTGCGGCTGCCGTCGGCCAGTCCGGGCAGCCAGCGCCGCTTCTGCTCCTCGGTGCCGTAGCGGGCTATCACCGTGCCGCAGATCGCCGGGGAGACGATCAGCAGCAGCAACGGGCAGCCGGCGGTGCCGAGTTCCTCCAGGACGATGGCGAGGTCGGTGATGCCGCCGCCTCCGCCGCCGTACTCGGCGGGCAGGTTGACGCCCAGGTAGCCGGCCTTGCCGGCCTCCGCCCACAGTTCCTCGGCGGGCTCGCCGGCCCGGGCCTTGGCGAGGTAGTAGGCGGAGCCGTAGCGGCGGCCGAGGTCGCCGACGGCCTGGCGCAGGGCCTTGCGTTCGGGGGTTTCGAGGAGCTGACTGCCGATGGCGGACATGCGGGGGTCCTTCCTCAGGCTTCGGTGGTCTGGACGACGGCCAGCAGGGTGCCGAGTTCGACCTGCCGGCCGGGGGTGGCGAGGAGTGCGACGAGGATGCCGTCGGCGGGGGCGGTGACGCGGTGCTCCATCTTCATCGCCTCCAGCACGAGCAGCGGCTGCCCGGCGGTGACGGCGTCCCCGACGGCGGCGGTGGTGCGGAGCACGGTGCCGGGCATCGGGGCGAGCAGGGCGCCGGGGTCGGTCTGGGCGGTCGGGTCCGGGAAGCGCGGCAGGGCGGTGAGCGCGGTGCTGCCGGTCGGGGTGTCGACGTACACCTGCTGCGCCCGGCCGCCGTAGCGGGCGACGCGGTAGGGGCGTCGGACCTCGCCCTCGCGCAGCACGACGCGCTCGGCGGTGGCCTCGACGAGTTCCACGTCCGGGTGGTCCTCGGCCAGCAGGCCGGCCCGGGTGTGGCGGTAGCGGACCTCCGACTCCGTGCCGTCGGCGGCCCGGTAGCGCTTGACCTGCGACCGGGAGGGCAGGTTGCGCCAGCCGGAGGGCAGGGCGGTGGCACGGGCGGCGGCGTCGGCGAGGGCGGCGGCCAGCGCGGCGCGTCCGACGCCCTTGGTGTCCGGGGCGGTGAGCTCGGCCGCGTGTTCGGTGAGGAAGGCGGTGTGCAGGCGTGCGGCGAGGAAGGCCGGATGCCGCAGCGCTCGGACCAGCAACTCCCGGTTGGTGGACGGGCCGTGGATCCTCGCGCGGGCGAGCGCGTCGGCCAGCTTGCGGGCGGCGGCGGCGCGGGTCGGCGCCCAGGCGATCACCTTGGCGAGCATCGCGTCGTAGTGCGGGGTGATCTCGCTGCCGGACTCGACGCCGGAGTCCAGGCGCAGGCCGGAGCCGACGGCGGTTCCGGCACCTGTCCCTGGTCCGGCTCCGGTGAACTCCTGGTGGTCGTGGGCAAGTTCGAGAAGGTGCAGGGTGCCGGTGGCGGGCTGCCAGTCCTTGGCCGGGTCCTCGGCGTACAGCCGGGCCTCGATCGCGTGGCCGGTGGTCGGCGGCGGGGTGGGCCCGGGGAGCTCCTCCCCCTCGGCGACGGCGAGTTGGAGCGCCACCAGGTCCAGTCCGGTGACCGCCTCGGTGACCGGGTGCTCGACCTGGAGGCGGGTGTTCATCTCCAGGAAGTAGCACCGGCCGTCCTCGGCGAGCAGGAACTCGGCCGTCCCGGCGCCGACGTAGCCGATCGCCCGGGCGGCGTTCACCGCCGCCGTGTGCAACGCGGCCCGGACGTCCGCCGGGAGACCGGGGGCCGGGGCCTCCTCGACCACCTTCTGGTGCCGCCGCTGGAGCGAGCAGTCGCGGTCGCCGACCGCCCAGACCGTGCCGTGCGCGTCGGCCAGCAGCTGGACCTCGACGTGCCGCCCGGTGGGCAGGTAGCGCTCGCAGAACACCTCGTCCGAGCCGAAGGCCTTGGCCGCCTCGGCCCGGGCCGCCGCCAACTCGGCGGGCAGGTCCGCCAGTCGACGGACCACCCGCATGCCGCGACCGCCGCCGCCCGCCGCGGCCTTGACCAGCACCGGCAGGTCGGCCTCGGTCGGCTCCGCCAGCGCCCCCAGGACGGGCACCCCGGCCTCGGCCATCAGCCGCTTGGCGGCGGTCTTCGAGCCCATCGCGGCGATCGCGGCCGGCGGCGGGCCGACCCAGACCAGGCCCGCGTCCAGCACGGCCCGCGCGAACTCGGCGCTCTCGGAAAGGAATCCGTAGCCGGGGTGGACGGCGTCGGCCCCGGCGGCCAGCGCGGCGCGCACGATCAGTTCGCCGCGCAGGTAGGTGTCGGCGGGCGCGGCGCCGGGCAGCCGGACGGCGGCGTCGGCCTCCCGCACGTGCGGGGCGGCGGCGTCCGGATCGGAGTGCACGGCCGTGGTCGCGATGCCGAGCTCCCGGCAGGTGCGGAACACCCGGCGGGCGATCTCGCCTCGATTGGCGACCAGCAGGTTGGTGATCGGAGTCTTGGAAGTCATCGTCGGTAGCCCTCTCACATCCGGAAGACGCCGTAGCCGCGCGCGCCCTCGACCGGCGCGTTGTGGATCGCGGACAGGCACAGGCCGAGCACCGTACGGGTGTCGCGCGGGTCGATCACGCCGTCGTCGTAGAGCCGGCCGGACAGGAACACCGGCAGCGACTCGGCCTCGATCTGCTGCTCGACCATCGCCCGGATCGCCGCGTCCGCGTCCTCGTCGTACGGCTGCCCCTTGGCGGCGGCCGACTGCCGGGCGACGATCGACAGCACCCCGGCGAGCTGCTGCGGGCCCATCACCGCGGACTTGGCGCTCGGCCAGGAGAACAGGAAGCGCGGCTCGTAGGCCCGGCCGCACATGCCGTAGTGGCCCGCTCCGTAGGAGGCGCCCATCAGCACGGACAGGTGCGGGACCGTGGAGTTGGCGACGGCGTTGATCATCATCGCGCCGTGCTTGATGATGCCGCCCTGTTCGTAGTCCTTGCCGACCATGTAGCCGGTGGTGTTGTGCAGGAACAGCAGCGGCGTGTTGCGCTGATTGGCCAGCTGGATGAACTGGGCGGCCTTCTGGGACTCCGCGCTGAACAGCACGCCCTGGGCGTTGGCCAGGACGCCGACCGGGTAGCCGTGCAGGCGGGCCCAGCCGGTGGCCAGGCTGGTGCCGTAGAGCGGCTTGAACTCGTCGAAGTCGGAGCCGTCGACGATCCGGGCGATCACCTCGCGCGGGTCGAAGGGCACCTTGAGGTCGCCCGGGACGATGCCGAGCAGCTCCTCCTCGTCGTACTTCGGCGGCTCGGCGAGCGGGTCCGCGCCCGGGCCGGGCTTGCGGTGGTCGAGCCGGGCGACGATCCGACGGGCGATCCGCAGCGCGTCCGCCTCGTCCACCGCGAAGTGGTCGGCCAGCCCGGAGACGCGGGCGTGCATCTCGGCGCCGCCCAGCGACTCGTCGTCGGCCTCCTCGCCGGTGGCCATCTTCACCAGCGGCGGGCCGCCGAGGAACACCTTGGCGCGCTCCTTGACCAGCACGGTGTGGTCGGACATGCCCGGCACGTAGGCGCCGCCGGCCGTCGAGTTGCCGAACACCACGGCCACGGTGGGGATTCCGGCGGCCGAGAGCCGGGTGAGATCCCGGAAAAGGGCGCCGCCGGGGATGAAGATCTCCTTCTGGCTCGGCAGATCGGCGCCGCCGGACTCGACCAGGTTGACCAACGGGAGGCGGTTGTTCAGCGCGATCTCGTTGGCCCGCAGGGCTTTTCGCAGGGTCCACGGATTGCTGGCGCCGCCACGCACCGTCGGGTCGTTGGCGGTGATCACGCATTCCACGCCCTCGATCACGCCGATGCCGGTGACCAGGGCCGCGCCCACCGGGTAGTCGCTCCCCCAGGCGGCCAACGGGGACAGCTCCAGGAACGGGGAGTCCGGGTCGACCAGCAGCTCGATCCGCTCGCGGGCCAGCAGCTTGCCGCGCTTGCGGTGGCGCTCCACGTACTTGGGGCCACCGCCGGCCAGCGCCTTGGCGTGCTCGGCGTCGAGCTCGGCGAGCTTGGCGACCATCGCGGCGCGGTGCTCGGCGTAGTCGGGCCCGGCCGGGTCGACGCGGGTGGTCAGGACTGTCACAGCAGGGCCTCCGGAATGTCGAGGTGGCGGGAGCGCAGCCACTCCCCCAGGGCCTTGGCCTGCGGGTCGAAGCGGTGCTGGGCGGCGACGCCGTCGCCGAGCAGCCCGGTGACGGTGAAGTTGACCGCCCGAAGGTTCGGCAGCAGGTGCCGGGTGACGGTCAACCCCGCTGTTTCGGGGAGGAGTTCGCGCAGCTTGTCGACGGTCAGGGTGTGTGCGAGCCAGCGCCAGCCGTCCTCGCCGCGGGCCCAGACACCGAGGTTGGCGTCGCCGCCCTTGTCCCCGCTGCGGGCGCCGGCCACCAGGCCGAGTGGGGCGCGGCGGGTCGGGCCGGTCGGCAGCGCTTCGGGCAACTCCGCGGCGGCTTCCGGCGGTTGGGAGGTCGCCGGCGCGGGCGGGACGGCGATCCGGCGACCGTCCGACAGGACGGCGGTGTGCTCGACTGCCTTGGCATCGACGTACGCGGCGGTGAACACGCCGTACGGCGCGCCCGGGCCGGGCGGGGCGGTGAGGTGGAAGCCCGGGTATCCGGCCAGCCCCAGTTCGACGGCGGCTTTGCCGAGTTCGCGGCCGACCTTGGCCGGGTCCGGGTCGCGGGCGGTGAGCCGCAGCAGCGCGGAGGCGGTCTCCTCGGTGGCCGCGTCCGGGTGGTCGGTGCGGGCGAGGGTCCACCGCAGTTCGGCCGGGCGGGCCCCGGGCGGCAGGGCGGCGGTGAACTGCCGTTGCACCAGGTCGGCCTTGGCCTCGATGTCCAGACCCGTGAGCACGAAGACCACCTCGTTGCGGTGGCCGCCGAGGCGGTTGAGCCCGACCTTCAGGGTGGGTGGCGGGGCCTCGCCGCGCACGCCGGAGATCCGCACCCGGTCCGGGCCCTCCTCGGCGAGCCGGACGGTGTCCAGTCGGGCGGTGACGTCCGGGCCGAGGTAGTGCGATCCGCCGGTCTCGTACAGGAGTTGGGCGGTGACGGTGCCGACGGTGACGGCGCCGCCGGTGCCGGGGTGCTTGGTGATCACGCTGGAGCCGTCCGCGTGCAGTTCGGCCAGTGGGAAGCCGGGGCGGGTCACGTCGTGCTCGCGGAAGAAGGCGTAGTTACCGCCGGTGGCCTGCGCTCCGCACTCCAGGACGTGCCCGGCCACCACCGCCCCGGCCAGGGCGTCGAGGTCGGCGGCCGTCCAGCCGAAGTGGGCGATCGCGGGCCCGGCCACCAGCGCGGCATCGGTGACCCGTCCGGTGACCACCACGTCCGCGCCCTCGGCCAGGCAGGCGGCGATGCCGAAGCCACCCAGGTAGGCATTGGCGGCCAACAGGCCCTCGGGCAGGCCCAGTTCGGACCGGCGCGGCAGCAGGTCGTCACCCTCGACGTGGGCGACGGCCGCCCTGATGCCCAGGCGCTCCGCCAGCTGCCGCAGCGCGTCGGCAAGTCGGGCCGGGTTGAGACCGCCCGCGTTCACCACGATCTTCACGTCCCGCTCGCGCGCCAGGCCGAGGCACTCCTCCATCTGGCGCAGGAAGGTCCTCGCGTACCCGAGCGACGGGTCCTTCAGCCGGTCCCGGGCCAGGATCAGCATGGTCAGCTCGGCGAGGTAGTCCCCGGTGAGCACGTCCAGCGGCCCGCCCGTGAGCATCTCCCGCACCGCCGCGAAGCGGTCCCCGTAGAACCCCGAGGCATTGCCGATCCGCAGTACCGAGCGTGCGCGCGCCAATGCGCCTCCCCTGCCGGTGTGTTGGCGACACCCCGCTCGAGCGCCGCCGGGCAGCAGCGTGGCACCGGCCACGAAAAAAAGCAATCATGCCTGCTTGTTTTGCTGCCGTCTCAGCCACGGCCCGGGCGACTCGGGCTGTGCCTCCCGCCTGGGGCGCCCCCGCGATCCGTACGTCACTCACCGCTGTTGCGACGTCACTCCGACGGGTGTTGCATGGCAGAGGCGAGGCGCCGGCGCGAGGGCCCACGAAAATGACGGAAACCGGGAACGGACGTCAGCCGAATTGCGCCGGCCGGCCGATTCGCTGTGCCACGTTCACCGCGTCGCGCGATCGGCGGCCCGCCGGTGTCGCCTCAGGCGAGGAGGTTCATCGATGGAAATGCCCGAGGGAATCAGCCAGAGCCGTCGTAAATTCCTTGGCGCTGCTGCCGCGACCGCCGTGGCGGCCCAACTCGGTATGACCGGTGACGCACATGCGCAGTCCGAAACGGGAAGGCTTGCGGCGCCTTCCGCGACCGGTCCGGGGAGCAGCGGATTCCTCGGTCCGGTGAAGCAGATCAATGCGGGCGACCTGAGCGTGGGATACGTCGAAGCCGGACCCGCGAACGGACGGCCGGTCGTACTCCTGCACGGCTGGCCCTACGACATTCACAGCTATGTCGCGGTCGCGCCCCTGCTCGCGGCGAAGGGGTACAGGGTGGTCGTCCCCTATCTGCGCGGCCATGGCACGACGCGGTTCCTTGTGAGTGAAACGCCCAGAAATGCCCAACAGTCGGCGTTCGCTCTCGACCTCATCGCCCTGATGGACGCCCTCAGGATCGACCGGGCCATCCTCGCCGGATACGACTGGGGATCACGGACGGCCGACATCATCGCGGCCCTGTGGCCGGAGCGCTGCAAGGCACTGATCTCCACGACCGGGTACCTGATCGTCAACGTCGAGGCCAACAAGCTGCCGACGACACCGAAGAGTGAATGGGCGTGGTGGTATCAGTACTACTTCGCCACCGACAGGGGCGTGCTCGGCCTCCAGGAGTACCGACGCGACCTGGCCAGGCTCGTGTGGAAATTCAACTCCCCGACCTGGAACTTCGACGAGGCGACCTTCGATCGCACGGCCGCCGCGTTCAACAATCCGGATTACGTCAAAATCGTGATCGACAACTACCGCTGGCGACTCGGCCTGACCAAGGGTGAGCCCCGCTACAACGCCCTCGAGGAACGCCTCGCCGCAGCCCCCGTCATCAAGGTGCCGACGATCACCATTGACGGTGCGCACGATCCGTTCACACCCCCGGGAAACGGATCGACCTATCGCAAGAAGTTCACCGGAAAATACGCGCACAAGACCCTGGACGCAGGGCACAACGTCCCGCAGGAGGCGCCGAAGGCCTTCGCGGCGGCCGTCGTCGAAGTCGACGGCTTCTGACCGCGCCACTGGACTTCGGAGAGTCGCATGATCGGCTGCACCACGACCAGCGACATCGTCCTGGCTGAAGTCGCTGGCCGGTCGGCTGGTGGTTAGCCTGAAGACAGAGTCGCGGATGAGGCGCCGCGGCGACATCGGAGGCGTCTCGCCGCGCGGCGCTCCTGCGAGCGGTCGAGCAACCGGCGCCGCGCCGTCCTGACGAACCTTCACCCTGCTGAACCCGTGCTCCGCCGGGCCGTGAGGCGGTGGCCACGTCTGCGCGTGCCTGCCGACCGAGCCCGCGCTCCGGGCTCGACGACGGCGATGACGAAGGCGATTACGACGGCGATAACGAGGGCGGTTCCGGACCGCCGGCCACCGGCGGCGGCAATGCCGACTGTCCGGCGGCGCCCGGAACCGAACATCTGCGCACGGGGGTGTTCGTACCCCCTCAGTCATCCCGGTCCCCCGGTCATCCCGGTCGGAGACGAGACGGCATGCGCATGGAGGAGGACCTCATGACCGAGAGCCACGTGCGGGCCCCCGCTGTCCCCAGCGTCCTGGTGGATCCGCTGCGCAACCGCGGCGTCGCCTTCACACAGGAGGAGCGGGAAGCCCTCGGCCTCACCGGACGGCTGCCTTCCGGAGTGCTCGCGCTCGACCGGCAGGCTCAACGTGCCTACCGGCAGTTGCAGGTCCAGGGGAACGACCTGGCCAAGAACGTCTACCTGGAACAGCTGCACGACCGCAACGAAACCCTCTACTTCAAGCTCCTCACCGAGCACATCGAAGAGCTGCTGCCCATCGTCTACGACCCCGTCGTGGGCGAGGCGATCGAGAAGTACTCCCACGAGTACCGGCGCCCACGTGGCATCTTCCTGTCCATCGACCGGCCCGACGACATGCAGAGGGCCTTCGCCACGCTTCAACTCGGGCCCCAGGACGTCGACCTGATCGTGTGCACCGACGCGGAGGAGATCCTGGGCATCGGTGACTGGGGCGTGGGAGGCATCCTGATCTCGGTCGGCAAGCTCGCGGTGTACACGGCGGCCGCCGGCATCGACCCGCGCCGCGTCGTTCCCGTGTCGCTGGACGTCGGCACGGATCGGACATCGTTGCTGGAGGACCCGCTGTATCTGGGCAACCGGCACCCCCGGGTCCGCGGCGCCGACTACGACGCGTTCATCGAGAAGTACCTGGAGACGGCATCGTCCACGTTCCCCGATGCGCTCCTGCACTTCGAGGACTTCGGTCCCAGCAACGCACGGCGGATCCTGGAGCAGTACGGCGACCGCTATCGGATCTTCAACGACGACATGCAGGGCACCGGAGCCATCACGCTGGCCGCGGCACTGTCCGCGGTCAAGGTCACCGGTGTGCGGATGCGGGACCAGAAGCTGGTCGTCTTCGGCGCCGGGACCGCCGGGGTGGGCATCGCGGATCAGCTGCGCGACGCGATGGTCCGCGACGGCGCGGATCCGGAGCGGGCCACCGCCCAGGTGTGGCTGATCGACAAGCAAGGGCTGCTCACCCGGGACATGTCCGACCTGCGCGACTTCCAGCAGACCTACGCGCGCGATCCGGCCGAGGTCGCGGACTGGGAGCGGCACGACGGCTCGATCCCGCTCCTGGAAACGGTTCGGCGGGTCAACCCGACGATCCTGCTGGGCACTTCCACCGTGCACGGCGCCTTCACACGCGAGGTCGTCGAGGCCATGTCCGAGGGTACCGAGCGGCCGGTCATCTTCCCGATCTCCAACCCCACCTCCCGCATCGAGGCCATGCCCGCCGACGTCATCGCCTGGTCCGGGGGCAAGGCGCTCGTCGCGACCGGCATCCCCGTCCCGCCCGTGGAACACGACGGTGTGACCTACCGGATCGGGCAGGCCAACAACGCGCTGCTCTACCCGGGACTCGGCCTGGGCACGATCGTCTCCGGCGCGTCCCAGGTGACCGCGGGCATGCTGCTCGCGGCCGCGCAGGCTGTCGCCGACCAGGTCGACCTGTCGGGGCCGGGCGCCTCCCTGCTGCCTCCCGTGAAGAACCTCCGGGAGTCCTCGGCGATCACCGCGACCGCGGTGGTCCAGGCGGCACTCGACGACGGCGTGGCCACCTGTAAGCCGACCGACGCCGCAAAGGCCGTCCGGGAGGCCATGTGGCAGCCGGTCTACGCCGACGGAGCGACGTCATGACCGCGGAGCACCACGGCGTGGACCGGACCGGGTCGGCCGGTCAGGACGAAGCCCCGAGGATCCTTGACCTCCCCGTCGGACTGCCGGCGACCGGGACCCGGCGGGAGACGGACTCCATGGGCGCCGTCGACGTCCCCGCGGACCGCTACTGGGGCGCCCAGACGCAACGGTCCCTGATCCACTTCTCCATCGGGGACGACCGGATGCCCAAAGCGGTCTATCACGCCTACGGCTACGTCAAGAAAGCAGCCGCCCGCGTCAACGGGCGCGCCGGGCGGCTGCCCGCCTGGAAGGCCGACCTGATCCAGCGGGTGGCCGACGAGGTCATCGCGGGCGAACTGGACGATCACTTCCCGCTGTTCGTGTGGCAGACCGGATCCGGTACGCAGTCCAACATGAACACCAACGAGGTGATCAGCAACCGTGCCATCCAACTCCTCGGCGGAGAGCTGGGCAGCAAGTCCCCGATCCACCCCAACGACCACGTCAACCTGGGGCAGTCCTCCAACGACACCTTCCCCACCGCCATGCACATCGCTGCGGTCAAGGAGATCCACGAGCACCTGCTGCCCAGCGTGCGGGCGCTGCGACAAGCCATCGAGACCAAGGCACAGCAGTGGCACGACGTGGTGAAGATCGGCCGCACCCACCTGGAGGACGCCGTTCCCCTCACCGTGGGGCAGGAATGGTCCGGCTACGCCCGCCAGCTGCAACAAGCCATCAACCAGGTCACCAGGTCCGCCGAGGGCCTGAACGAACTCGCCATGGGCGGCACCGCGGTCGGGACCGGGCTGAACGCCCCACCCGGATTCGGCGAGCAGGTCGCCGCCGAGATCGCCACCGCGACCGGCTACCCGTTCATCACCGCGCAGAACAAGTTCGCCGCCCAGGGCGGCCTGGACGCCATGGTCGGCGCCTCCGCCGGGCTGCGGGCCCTGGCCGTGCCGCTGATGAAGATCGCCAACGACATCCGCTGGCTGTCCTCCGGACCCCGCTGCGGCCTCGACGAACTCATCCTCCCGGCGAACGAGCCGGGCTCCTCGATCATGCCCGGCAAGGTCAACCCGACCCAGTGCGAGGCGATGGTCATGGTCTGCATCCAGGTGCTGTCCGAGGACACGGCCATCGCCTTCGCCGGCTCCCAGGGCAACTTCGAACTGAACGCCATGCGCCCGGTCATCATCGACAACTTCCTGCACGCCGCGACCATCCTCGCCGACGCCTGCACCAAGATGCGCGAGTTCTGCATCGAGGGCACCCAGCTCAACCGGGAGCAGATCGACAGCTACGTCGACCGGTCACTCATGCTGGTCACCGCCCTCTCGCCCGTGATCGGCTACGACAGGGCCTCGGCGATCGCCCACAAGGCCAACGACGAGGACAGCACCCTGCGCGAGGCGGCACTGGCCTCCGGCTACATCAGCGCGGAGGAGTTCGACCGCATCGTCCGACCCGCCGCCATGGTCGGTCAGGCGTAGGACAGCCCCGGTGGCCGGGGCGGACCGGTCACGACCCGGCCGGACGGACCGATCAGGATTCGAGAAGCGCCCGGGCCGGGGACGCCCCTAGCGTTGCAGGCATGGACGACATCACCATTCACTGGACCTTCCTCCCCCACACCGACCCCGAGGCCTCGCTCGCCTTCTACCGCGATCTGCTGGGCTTCGAGGTGCGCAACGACGTCGGCGGCGGCCCGATGCGGTGGATCACCGTCGGGCCGGCCGGGCAGCCGAGCGTCTCGCTGGTGCTGGAGCCGCCGACCGCCGATCCGGGCATCACCGAGGACGAGCGGCGTACCATCACCGAGATGATGGCCAAGGGGACCTACGCCCGGCTGGTGCTCGCCACCGCCGACCTGGATGGGGTGTTCGACCGGCTGAAGTCCGGCGGCGCCGAACTCGTGCAGGAGCCGACCCTCCAGCCCTACGGCATCCGCGACTGCGCCTTCCGCGACCCGGCGGGCAACATGATCCGCTTCAACGAGGTGCGCTGAGCCTCCGCCCGCCCCGGGGGTGACCCCTCGGGGCGGGCCCCGATCGACCCACCGCACAACCCGACCGACAGCCAGGGAGCGAAGACAACGATGGCCGAGCCGCACGTCGCCGACAGCCACGACCTGATCCGCGTGCACGGAGCGCGCGAGAACAACCTCAAGGACGTCACCGTCGACATCCCCAAGCGCCGCCTGACCGTGTTCACCGGCGTCTCCGGCTCGGGCAAGAGCTCACTGGTCTTCGACACCATCGCAGCCGAGTCGCAGCGGCTGATCAACGAGACCTACAGCGCCTTCGTCCAGGGCTTCATGCCCACCCTGGCCCGCCCCGAGGTGGACGTCCTGGAAGGGCTGACCACCGCGATCATCGTCGACCAGCAGCGGATGGGCGCCGACCCGCGCTCCACCGTCGGCACCGCGACCGACGCCAACGCGATGCTGCGCATCCTGTTCAGCCGGCTCGGCAAGCCGCACATCGGCTCCCCCAAGGCGTACTCCTTCAACGTCCCCTCGATCAGCGGCGCCGGCGCCGTCACCGTCGAGCGCGGCGGCAAGACCGTCAAGGAGCGGCGCAGCTTCAGCATCACCGGCGGCATGTGCCCGCGCTGCGAGGGCCGCGGCAGCGTCTCCGACATCGACCTCACCCAGCTCTACGACGATTCCAGGTCGCTCGCCGAGGGAGCGATCACCATCCCCGGCTGGAAGCCGGACAGCTGGTGGACGGTCGGCGTGTACGCCAACTCGGGCTTCCTCGACCCGGACAAGCCGATCCGCAAGTACACCAAGAAGGAGCTACAGGACTTCCTGTACGGGGAGCCCACCAAGGTCAAGATCAACGGCGTCAACCTCACCTACGAGGGCCTGATCCCCAAGCTCCAGAAGTCCATGCTGTCCAAGGACAAGGACGCCCTGCAGCCGCACATCCGGGCTTTCGTCGAGCGCGCCGTGACCTTCACCGCCTGCCCGGAGTGCGAGGGCACCCGGCTGAGCGCGGCCGCCCGCTCCTCCAAGATCGGGGCGGTCAGCATCGCCGACGCCTGCGCGATGCAGATCAGCGACCTCGCCGACTGGGTCCGCGACCTGGCCGAGCCCTCGGTGGCGCCGCTGCTCACCGCGCTCCAGCAGACCCTGGACTCCTTCGTGGAGATCGGCCTCGGCTACCTCTCGCTCGACCGCCCCTCCGGCACGCTCTCCGGCGGCGAGGCACAGCGGGTCAAGATGATCCGCCACCTGGGCTCCTCGCTCACCGACACCACGTACGTCTTCGACGAGCCCACCACCGGCCTGCACCCGCACGACATCAGCCGGATGAACGGCCTGCTGCTGCGCCTTCGCGACAAGGGCAACACGGTGCTGGTGGTGGAGCACAAGCCGCAGACCATCGCGATCGCCGACCACGTGGTGGACCTCGGCCCGGGCGCCGGGGCGGCGGGCGGCGCGGTCTGCTTCGAGGGCGACGTGGACGGGCTGCGCACCAGCGGCACCGTCACCGGCCGCCACCTGGCCGACCGGACGGCGCTGCGGCAGACCGTCCGCGAGCCCGGCGGCACGCTGGCGATCCGCGGCGCGAACACCCACAACCTGCGGGACGTGGACGTGGACGTCCCGCTCGGGGTGCTGACCGTGGTCACCGGCGTCGCCGGCTCCGGCAAGAGCTCGCTGATCCACGGCTCGCTGGGTCAACAGTCAGGGGCTTCCGACGAGGGCGTGGTGTACGTCGACCAGGGTGCGATCAAGGGCTCGCGGCGCAGCAACCCGGCAACGTACACGGGCCTGCTGGATCCGATCCGCAAGGCCTTCGCCAAGGCGAACGACGTGAAGCCGGCCCTGTTCAGCGCCAACTCGGAGGGCGCCTGCCCGACCTGCAACGGCGCGGGCGTGGTCTACACCGACCTGGCGATGATGGCCGGGGTGGCCACCACCTGCGAGGACTGCGAGGGCAGGCGCTACCAGTCCTCGGTGTTGGAGTACCACCTCGGCGGCCGGGACATCAGCGAGGTGCTCGCGATGTCGGTGACCGAGGCGGAGGAGTTCTTCGGCGCGGGCGAGGCCAGGCTGCCGGCCGCGCACCGGATCCTGGAGCGGCTCGCCGACGTCGGCCTCGGCTACCTGAGCCTGGGCCAGCCGCTGACCACGCTGTCCGGCGGCGAGCGGCAGCGGCTGAAGCTGGCCACCCACATGGGCGACAAGGGCGGGGTCTACGTCCTGGACGAGCCGACCACGGGCCTGCACCTGGCGGACGTCGAGCAGCTGCTCGGGCTGCTGGACCGGCTGGTGGACTCCGGAAAGTCGGTGATCGTGATCGAGCACCACCTGGCGGTCATGGCGCACGCGGACTGGATCATCGACCTCGGCCCGGGCGCCGGGCACGACGGCGGCCGGGTGGTCTTCGAGGGCACCCCGGCCGAGCTGGTCGCGGCCCGGTCCACGCTGACCGGCGAGCACCTGGCGGAGTACGTCGCCGGCTGAGGCGCCCAGGGCCCTCCCGTACGGGATGTCAGTCCAGCGGGAGGGCCATCTCCAGGATCCGGGCCTCCGGGTCCAGCACGTACGGCGTCTCGCCGCCGGTGTACGTGAAGCCGCGCCGCAGATAGAAGGCGGCCGCGCGGTGGTTCTCCTCGTGCACCCCGAGCAGCATCCGCTCGGCGCCGCCGGTGCGGGCCCAGTCGATGACGGCGTCCAACAGGGCGTCGGCGACGCCGCGTTCGCGGCCGCGGTGGGCCGGGTCGACCCAGACGCCGATCAGATCGACCGCCCCGGCCCGCTCCTTGCTGGGGATCGACAGCATGGTGGCGACCCACTCGTCCGAATCGTCCACCGCGACCAGGCCGATCTTGCCGGGCTCGTTCAGCCAGTTCGTCCGGGCCCGCCAGTTGCCCTCGCCCTGATGCTCCGCGTACTCGTAGGGCTCGCCGAACGCCATGGGCGTGTCGAGGAGTTGGGCCAGCCGCACCGTCCGCAGGCGTTGCCAGTCCTCCCGGCCGATCCGCTCGATCCGGTACTCCACGTTCGTCGACCCCCGTCAGAAGCTCCGCCGCCGGCGGTCACCGGCGGCGGAGGCAGGATAGCCGCAGCTCGGGTCAGGGCTTGATCCGGACCACCTGCGGGTCGTGGTCGCTGGCCTGCTGGGCGAACTCGGCATTGATGTGCACCACGTCGTACTTGGCGTAGCCGACCTCGGGGCTGACCAGGATGTGGTCCAGCACCTGGGAGTTGCCCTGGTAGACGTACGAGTACTGCTCGGTCTCCGGCAGCTCGTTCACCAGGTCGCGCAGCACGCCGTCCTTGGTGAGCGCGGCCAGCGCGGGCGAGAACTGGTAGTCGTTGTAGTCGCCGACCGAGACGATCCGCGCCTCCTTGTCGGCGGCCAGCAGCTTGGCGACGAAGGCCTGCTCGACGGTGGCCTGCTTGATCCGCTGCACCTCGGAGCTGCGGGTCGGGGCCTGGAAGCGGCTGTCGATGCCCTGGTCGCCACCCTTGCTGTTGAAGTGGTTGGCGATCACGAAGACCTTCTGGCCACGGAAGGAGAACTGCCCGACCAGCGGCTTGCGACTGTTGGTCCACGCCTCGTCGGTGGGCTCGATCCGGCCGGGCGAGGCGGTCAGCGCCGTGGCGGCACCGGTGCCGGTCACGCCGACGGCGGTGGTGGCGTTGCCGCCGGGGATGTCGGTGAAGGAGACCCGCTGGGGGTTGAACAGGAAGACCTGGCGGATGTTCCCGCCGGGTTCGCCGCCGTCCTTGCCGTCCTGCGGGTCGACCGAGCGCCACTCGTAGGCCGGGCCGCCGGCCGCCTTGATCGCGGCGAGGAACTTGGCGACGGTCTGGCTCGCGTCCACCGTGCCGTCGTTCTTGGCGCCGTTGTCGTCCTGGATCTCCTCCAGGGCGACGATGTCGGGCGAGCGCAGGTTGGTGACGACGCCCTGGGCCAGCTCGGCGAACTTGGCGTCCGGGTTGGTGGCGGCCAGGTTCTCCACGTTGTAGGTGGCGATGGTGAGTTCACGCTCGCCGGCCTTGGCGGTCACCTCGCGCTGGAGGTGGTTGTCCTTGAGGGTGCCCATGGTGCCGGCGACGAGGGTGTAGCCGCCGAAGGCGTTGTAGTCCAGCGGGCCGGTGGTGGTGCCGGTCAGCTCGTCGCCGACGTTGGCCACCGGGAAGGGCTGCTGGGAGACCGGCGCCTGCTGCTGCACCATCAGGCGGCCGACGTTGGGCTCGCGGTAGGACTCGTACAGCACGCCGCCGCGCTTGCTGCGCTGGTCCTGCCGGTCGGCGGCGACCCACAGCTCGTTGTACTTGTCGGTCGCCTGTATCACCCGGACGTCCTTGACCTGGACGAGCATGCCCTCCAACGACTCGTAGAAGTCCAGGGCGTACTTCTCCGGGTTGAGCGGCACCGAGTCGACGGTGCCGTCGGGGCCGGCCGACGGGGCGTAGGTGCCGGGGATGTCGCGGGTGTCCACCACCACGGGGGCGGGCAGCGGGTTGCCGGAGGAGACGACGGTGACGGCCGGGCCGGACAGCTCGGTGACGGACTGCGAGCCGCCGGAGTAGTTCGGGTAGTACTCGGTGACTTTGCCGCTCACCAGTACCGAGTCGCCGACCTTGACGGTCGGGGCGGCGCCGGTGAAGACGAAGATGCCCTCGCTGGTGGCCGGGTCGGCGTCCGGGTTCGGGTCCTGCATCCAGAAGCCCTTGGAACTGCCGTACGCCCGGAGGCCGGTGACGATGCCGGGCACGCCGGTGACGGGCTTGCCGACCTGCGGGGAGATCCGGGTGGCGCCCTGGATGTCGTGGATCCGCAGCGACCCGGCCTCGGTCGGGGCGGGCGGGGCGGGCGTCGCCGCGCCGGCCGCGTTGGCCACCGGCAGCGGGACGAGCACCAGCGAGGCGGCCAGCGCGGCCGGGAGGATCGCGGCGCGCAGCAGGGCGGCTCTGCGGGGGCGGGGTGCGGGGGCGGTGGTCACCGGGCATGACTCCTAGCTCGTGCAGCGGGCGCTACCGGCTCGCGTAGCGGGCACTACTCGCGTAGAGAGAGGGGGGAGAGAAAGCGGGGGACGAACACCCGCCCCCCGCGACGCCCTCAAGATACGCGCGTAGAAAAAGCCCCGACAAGACCCCGTCAATGAACTGTCGGTTCCGGCCAGGTGACTTGATGACACGTCAATTCAGCCCACTCCCAGCGAGCTTCCAGCTTTCCCTCAGCTTTCCCTGGCTTTTGCTCGGCTTTGCCCGATCCGTTCCACGATCAGCTCGCACAACTCGTGGGTGCGCAGCGCGTCGTGGGCGTCGATCGTCTTCCCGGTGCGGACGGCGCCCAGGAAGCCGGTCACGCACTGCTGACAGCTCACCGTGCCGTTCGTCGAGGTCTGTGCTGTGCTGGAAGGCGGCAACCGCACTGCCCTTGTGGAACGGTCCGCGCCGGCAGCGGGCGTGCCGCCGTCCGGAGCGTCGCGACGTCCCGCCCAAGTGGACGCGCCTGACCGCCGACGGAGAATCCAGGCTCGCACAGCCGGGCCCGTCGCCGCCCCTCGCCGTACGGCATCAAGCGCGGCACCCCAGCCCTCCACCCGGAAGGTCGGCCATGCATTCCAGGAGACTCTTGCGACACCCCCTGGCAGCCCTCGGCCTCGCCGCCGGCTCGATCGGCCTGTGGGCCGCCGGCGGCAGTGCCGCACAGGCCGCCGCGCTACCGACTCCTGACCACGTCGTGGTCGTGGTGATGGAGAACCACGCCGACAACCAGATCGTCGGCAGCCCCGACGCCCCCTACCTCAACACACTCATGGCCGGCGGGGCCCACCTCACCGAGTCCCACGGCATCACGCACCCGAGCCAGCCGAACTACTACGCCCTGTTCTCCGGCTCCACCCAGGGTGTCACCGACGACAACTGCGTCACCCCCGGTTTCAGCTCCGCCACCAACCTCGGCTCCGAGCTCATGGCGGCCGGCAAGACCTGGGGCAGCTACAACGAGAGCCTGCCGGAGCAGGGTTCGTCGGTGTGCAAGAGCGGCGACTACGCGCAGAAGCACGCCCCGTGGTTCGGCTTCAGCAACGTGCCGCTCGGCACTGCCCACACCCTCGCCCAGTTCCCGACCGACTACACCACCCTGCCCGAGGTGTCCTTCGTCATCCCGAACCTCTGCGACGACATGCACAACTGCCCGGTGACGACCGGTGACAGCTGGGTCAAGAACAACCTCGGCGCCTACGCGGCCTGGGCGCGGACCCACAACAGCCTTCTGGTCGTCACCTTCGACGAGGACGACCTGAAGGCCGCCAACCACATCCCGACCATCCTCTACGGCCAGCACGTGGCCCCCGGCAGCTCCACCGCGACCCGGTGCACCCACTACAACGTGCTGCGCACTCTGGAGGATCTCACCGGGCTGAGCACGCACGCCGCGAACGCCGCCACCGCCTCCGACATCACCGGCATCTGGAACTGACAGCCGGCTCCGCCACGACCCCCAAGTCCCAAGCGCGGCCTGTCACCACACCACCGAGTCCCGGCGTCACACGGCAAGTTGTACAGGTTTCACGGCTTCCCCTCCCCGATGGCCGCTCCGCGGACGAAGCCGGCGAAGCGGTTGGCGAACTCGGCGCTGACGTAGAGTCTGTTGTCGTTCTGGACGAACAGATCGAGGTGCTGCTCCAGCCAGTCCGTGAAGATCTTGCCGTTCCGGTGGTCGTCGAAGGCCTCGCGGCTCGTCCACGCGCCCATGAAGATCACCTCGTTCGGGGTGGGCGGCGGCAGGGAGCCCTCCACCTCGGCGGTGTGCAGGCAGTACATCAGGGTGTCGGGCTCGCCGTCCTCCACCTGCCGCACCAGGTCCGTCAGCGCGGCCACCGCCTCCTGCTCCCGGCCGGGGACGCACCACCACTTCGTGACGATGGAGATCACCGGTACTGCCCTCCTCGGCCCTCGACGTGCTGGACGAGCTTGTCCCGGTCTCCGCCGGGCGGCACGTAGGAGAAGCGGGGGCAGAGCGTGTGCCCGGGTTTCGCCGGGTTCGGGGTGCGCATCAGGGCGATCGCCGTGTTCTTCAACGCGTACATGGCGTGGACGGCCCGCCGCAGCGAGGGCCGCTCCCGATCGGCGTTCCGCTCCAGCGGGTCGACGTCCTTGGTCGGCTCACCGGCGAAGGCGCGGTAGAGGGAGTCGACCAGCTGCGAGTACGCCAGGTCGAAGGTGTCCAGGGCGGAGCCTTCGGGGCTGCCGTCGGACTCGCCGTTGCGCGGGGTGTACAGCGCCGGCTGGACGGCGCTGTAGTCGACCAGCAGCATGGATCCCTCGGGGTTCTGGTCGGCCGACTGGTCGGTGCGGAACCTGCGGCCGGTCTGGAGTTCGCGGAATCGGGCGTAGTGGGAGTACATCTGCCAGCCGGAGCCGAGCCGGTCCGCGTCGGTGACCGTCTTCGCGGGCAGGCGCAGGTACTCCTCGGGCAGGCCCTCACCCTGGTCGATGATCTTCAGGACGGCCGCGCGCGCGGTGGCGCGGTCCTTCACCTCGATGACGTGGCCGGCTCCGCCGTAGTAGTCGCTGTCCGGGATCTGGCGGACGGGCGCGAAGATGTCGTCCGGGCAGATCGCCGGGTCGCTCAGGGCCGCGTCGACCGCGTCGTAGAACTCGCCGATGGTACGGAAGCCACCCGGCTCGACGGGGATGTCGCTCAGGGTGGCGGCGCCGTGCAGGGGGTGCTCGATCCGGACGAAGCTGTCCACGGCCTGGGGCGTGAGCGGGAGCAGTTCGAGTGTGCCGATGCCGGAGATCAACGGGCTGTCCAGCGGGTAGGCGGGGATCGGGCTGAGGTTCCTGTGGTCCTGGAAGTCGACCGGCTCGGGGCTGGGGACCTCCCCGAGGGCGTTGAGGACGTTGGCCGCGAGCGTCATGTGGAGCATCTCCTCCATGACCACGCTGCGGATCGTCTGCGCCGCGTCGGTGTTGCGGCCCTCCTCGATGGAGTAGAGGCCGGTGAGGTAGACCGGGATGGTGCTGAGCTCCACTCCGATGGCCAGTTGCAGGGCGGCCTTGAGGTCCTTGAGGTCGGTGATCCTGGTGGGCTCGGTCATGCGTCCTTCCCCTTCAGCTGCTCGGCGATCCGGTCGCCGGTTCGGATGGCCAGCGCGGTCATGGTGAGCGTGGGGTTGGAGGTGCCCAGGGTCGGCATGCTGCCGCAGCCGACGATGTAGAGGTTGGGCAGGTCGTGGCTGCGCTGGTGGCTGTCGACCACCGAGGTGGCCGGGTCGGCGCCCATCCGGTGGGTGCCCACGACGTGTCCCGCACCGCGCACCCAGTAGGTCACGCCCTCGTAGGTCACGGCCGACGGGTCGTTCGGGTCGTAGTGGGTGTAGTCGCCGGGCCGGTAGTCGGGGCGCCGGACCTTGTCGCCGATGCCGAGTTGCGTGAACAGCTGCCGGCTCGCCTCCGCGGCCCAGGGCAGTGAGGCGCGCATGTACGGCGAGAGGTCGTAGTGGATGACGGGGCGGTGGTTTCCCAACCGGTCCTTGTAGCGGTCGTCGATGGTGACCCGGTTGGTCGGTTCGGGGTCCTGCTCCAGCTCCCAGGCGATCCGGAACTGGCGGGGCAGGATCTCGCCGAGCCGTTCCCGCAGTTCCCTGCCGTAGAGGCCCACCTTTCCGCTCTCCCCGCCGCCGACCAGGTCGTGGACGGTGTCGTAGGGGGCGTTCTCCGGGAAGTTCCAGCCCCAGTTGCCGATCTCGACGCGGAAGGCGGTGCGCTCCGAGCGGAAGGAGCCGTCACGGAAGGCGGGGATGCCGGAGGTGGAGCCGGGGCCGCGGTAGGCGCCGACGCTGTCCTCCAGCAGGCCCCAGGTGAGCAGCAGCGGATGGTCCATCAGGTTGCGGCCGACCTGGTCGCTGTTGTTGGCGGCGTCGGAGGCGAGCAGCAGGGTGGCGTTCTCGATGGCGTTGGCGGCCAGGACGTAGGTGTCGGCGGTGACGGTGTGCTCCACCGGCGCGCTGCCGTCGTCGAAGTACGTCTGGTAGGTGAGCCCGGTGACCGTCCCGGTCCTGCCCTTCTGCTGGGTGTGCTGGACGCGGGAGACCACGCACTGGCTGCGGATGGCGACCCTGGCCTTGAGCGGGCCGCCCTCCTCCGGGTCCCGGTCCGGGTACTTGATGATCAGTTGGTAGAGCGTCTTGAGCGCGTTGTACTTGGCCTGGACGGGGCAGATCGGGATGCAGCTGGAGTTGCCCTCGCAGCGCTGCCCGTGGTCGAAGTTCCCGACCGCTCCGACGACCTGGTAGCCCTGGTTGGGCTGGGAGTTGCGGCCGACGGGGGTGTTGCTGATCTCGATGGGGAAGGAGTGCGGCCTGCCGTGCTCGTCGGTCAGCTCGACCACCAGGCCGGCGGTCTTCTTGGCCAGGTACTGGTCGAGGTAGCTGCTGGGGATCCGCTCCATCGGGAAGTGGTAGACCCCGTCGGGGAACTTCTCGGTGTCGGCGCTCTTGAAGTACTTCTTCGGGTCGCCGCCGATTCCGGGGTAGACCTGGTCCTCGACGTCGGCCGAGACGCCGATGATGTCCCACTCGGCCCGTTCGTAGTAGGGCTTCAGGTCCTCGTAGCTCAACGGCCAGTTGACGCCGCGCTGGTACGTGTCCCGCATCCTGAAGTCGTTGGGGAGCATCCGCAGGCAGGTGCCGAGCCAGTGCAGCGTGGTGCCGCCGAGGGAGCGGGCGTAGTCGCTCCCGAACGGCAGCGGGCCCATCTGGACGAAGTACCCGTTGTCGCTGGGCACTCTGGTCTCGCCGTCCGGGCCCATGATCGGCCGACCGATGTCGAGCACGTCCGGCTGCGGCGCGGAACCACTCGCGGGGTAGGGAGAGTTGGGAACCTTGGCGACCACCTCCTGGTACGCCTCCACATAGGTGTCGTACTTGTCGGCACTCATGGCCGTGGCCCGGCCGGCCTCCAGGATGAGGATGCGCGGGTGCTTGGGCGGGTTCTGGGCGGCGGCCTTCTCGATGACCGTCTTGGCGAGAGTGGCCGCGGAGATGCCGCCGCCGACGATGACGATGTCGTAGTCGTTGGTACTCATGGCGCTTCCTCGGGCTCAGCAGACGGGCAGGGTCGGCGGTTCCGCCCAGGAGCCGAAGCCGGGCGGTTTGCCACCCATGGGGTGGGCTCCGGCAGCGACCCAGGCCAGGCCCTCGCGGTAGGCCTGGGGCGACACGACGTGCTCGACGTCGTCGGCGGTCGATCCGTTGACGTCGCGGTAGCCACCGGAGAGCGGGTACCAACTGCCGAGGTACCAGAGTTTGATCAGGCTGACGATGACGGGCGAGTAGCGCGGGTTCTCGACGACCTGCGTCCGCAGGGCCTCGCCGTCGCGGTTCCTCCGGTCTGCGGCGAGGGCCTCGGCGGCGGCCTGGAACAGGTGTCCGGCCTCGCGTTCGCCGATGATCCGCAGCAGGGTGGTGTAGTAGGTCTCGATCAGGCCGGTGCCGGCCAGCTCCGCCCGGTCGAAGCCGGTCAGCGCCACGGAGAGTTCGGTGAAGATCTGTTGGGGATCGGGGGTCGGGTTCCCTTTGGTCACGAGTTGCTCCTGGTCACGGGTTTCTCCCGGGGACTGCGGGTCAGCAGATGGTGCGGTTGATCGGGCTCAGGTCGAGCGGGCGGCTGAGGTCCGGCTCGAAGGTCGAGTCGACCGACTGCTGGAAGCGGAAGAAGCCGCTGGGGTCCGCGGCCGCCTTGACGGCCCTCAGCCGGGCCAGGTTGTCGCCGTAGTAGGCCACGGCCCAGTCCTTCTGCAGCGGGTCGATGTAGTTGACGTACGCGCCGTGGAAGTCGGCGCTGAGCGCCTCGCCGAAGTCGAAGGCCCACTCCACGTTGGTGCGGGTGTCGGCCGGGTCGTTCCAGATGGCCTTGAGTTCGAAGACGTAGCGCTTGTCGCGGTGCGGGTAGGGTCCGTGGTTGTCGCCGTCCGGGTGGCGGACCTTGCCGCGGCCGTGGGTCCACACGACGAAGCTGTCGGGCGAGGGGGCCTTGCGCATCGCGTCCTCGACGGCCTCGATCATGTCGCTGTGCCAGCCGCCCTCGCCGATCATCCCGGAGCGGATGTAGGCCTGGCGGTCGCCGACCAGGGTGGAGCGGCCGATGGTGGCCTCCCAGGTCGGCAGCGGCATCGAGTAGATGCTCACGTTGAAGGGCTTCAGCCGCAGCATCGGCTGCAGCAGGTCGACGCCGTCGGCGTACTCCCCGTTGAAGACCGGGGTGATCCGGAAGGTGGGGATCTTCCGGGTCGGCTCGGCCGGGTCGGGATCGCGGCCGACGTAGCCGTAGGCGGCCATCGCCTGGGGGACGTCCTTCGCCCACGCGTCGTAGGCGGCGATCACCTCCTGGGCGCGCTCCAGCGGGTAGGACAGCTCGCCGCCCATCACGGTCGCGGCCGCGGGCGTGTGCAGCTGGAGGGTCATCTCGACGGCCACGCCGAAGTTGCCGCCGCCCCCGCCGCGGCAGGCCCAGAACAGGTCCCGGTCTGCCTCGTCGGAAGCGTCGGCGGTCAGGGTGCGCAGGCGGCCCGCGGCGTCGACCAGCTTGATCTCGGTGACGTTGTCGCTGCCCAGCCCGTAGGAGCGGGAGACGAAACTGTAGCCGCCGCCCTGCAGGAAGCCGGGCAGGCCGACCGTCAGACAGCCGCCGCCGACCGGGATCAGCGGGGCGGCGTCGCGGGCGACGTACCCGTACACGTCGCTCCAGATGGCGCCCATCTGGACGCGCAGCCGCTTGCTGTCCCGGTCCAGCGTGATGGCCTTCATCAGCCCGAGGTCCAGCACGACACCGCCCCGGTTGAGACAGTACCCGGCGGCACTGTGGCCGCCGCCGCGGACGGTCATCGGCAGTTCGAGCTCCCGGGCGAACGCGATGGTCCGGGCGACGTCGGCGACCGAGTTGGCCCGCACGACATTGGCCGGGGGCGTCCGGGTGCGGCCGTTGTCGATCTCCACGGCCCTGGCGTAATCGGGGCTGCCCGGCTCGCAGACGTATCCACTGAGGTTCCGGGCGAGTTCGTCGACGGCCCCCTGGTGGCTGCACACGGTCAGGCCCCGTTCCCGGCCGGCTCCACCACGGTGCCGAACCTCTTCAGGGCGCTCAGGCTCGGCACGAAGAAGTACTCGCCGCCGCGCATGGTCACCCACTGGCCGACCCGCTTCGGGAAGAAGCAGTCCGTGGGCACCGGCGGCTGCACCGAGAAGTCCAGCTGGTTGTGGGAGCCGTACACCTTGGGCCAGGGCTGCTCGACCGCCTTGTCCCGCGGCTGCCCGGCGGGCAGTTGGCCGATCACCGCGTCCAGTCCGGTGCCGGGGCGCAGGAAGTCCTCGAAGTCCGACCAGATCGCCTGGATGAACTCGAACTGGTCCGCGATGCTGCTCTGCGCACACAGGAACAGCAGTCCCACCTTGTCGGTGGGCGCCGGGTCCAGCGTCGCGGGACCGAAACTGATGGCCCGACGGGCGATCCGCTGGGCCCGCTCCTGGGTGAGCGGCACCCCGAACTGGCGCTGCTTGTCGCCGCGCGGGTTGGTCTTGCGGACATGGGCCGCGAAAGGGCAGCGCACCGCGTCGACGTCGCTGTCGTAGGTGAAGTTGTTCGGCAGCGAGGCCAGCCCCGGCACCCGCTGGTCCACCACCGGGGTCCCGTCCTTGAACCGGCCGACCATGTACGCCCCGGCCAGGGCGATGTCGGCGTCCGCGGGTTCCTGTGCCTTGGGATCGATCTGCTTGGCGATCTCCAGCCCCAGGGCCTTCTCGTCGTCGCGGAAGCCCGGCACGTCCTGCTCCAGCTTGCGGTACACGAAGTAGGAGCCGTAGCCGTCGCTCCCGCCCGCCGGGTCCTTGACCAGCACCTGGTCCAGCGGCGCACTCGGGTCGTACCTGTCGATGCCGCCGCCCCGCGTCCTCGCCTGCTCGATGTCCCGTGCGAAGAAGAGGGGTTGGCTCACCCCGTCCGCGAAGCCGAAGTGCTCGTGGACCGTCCCGGTGGGACCGGGGTCGCCCTGAGCGTCGAAGCGCATGGCGGTGCCGGTCTCCTCGGCGACCGTGGCGCCGATCGCCGCGAGCTGCCGCTTCAGCTCCGCCACGAGCGGGTCGATGCGCTGCGCCGGATCGTCGTCGGCGACGATGACGAGCGCGTGCAGGGTGGACTGGAAAGTGGGCTCCCACGCGGTCACCGGCGGGTCGTTGAGGATCGTCACCCTGCTCTTGGCCCCGGCTCCGAAGGACGGGTCGTCGGGCGTGAGGTCCGCACCGAGCCGGAGGTCCCGGTACCCGGCGGCCGAGACCATCGCGCCGACGAAGACCGTGCTGGCGGAGAGGATCATCGCCATCCGGTCAGCGGGGCCGACCGCGCCGTTCCGAGCGATCGTCTTCAGCGTGTCCCGATACCTGTTCGCCTCCTCGTACTGCGTCAGGGCCGAGGTCACGTACTCGGGTCGGGCCAGCGAGGCCAGCCACTGCCGCGCCTTCTGCCGGTCGTCGGCGTTCCCGGTGGCGAAGGTGATGAACAGGTGGCGGCTGTGGTCGCGACCGTGGCTCTTGAGGATGTTTCCCTGGGTGTCTCCCAGGGCCGCCCGGACGGCCTCCTGGGTGTTGCGGGTCGGCGGGACGGTCGGCAAGTCGGGATCGATCGCGGTCTGCTTCAGGTCGATGGCCATACCCACACGATGGAGCCGAGCGCGGCCGACCGCAGCCGAGCGCAGCACGGCGACACGCTTCCCGACGGCATGTGCGAGGGGCGACAGAACGGCTTCCACGTGCGGTTTTGTTTGGATACGGACGGGCGCGAAGGTCCGGCGCGCAACACCACTCGCGCAGCGCAACTCGCGGGACCCCAGGCCCTTGAGCCAGGTGTCGTTCGGCAGGCGCGCCTGGTGATGGGGCGGGAAGATGGGATCGTCCCGGCCCACCGGTCGGCGGGAGGAGTGCACATGGAGATCAAGCCCCAGGCGGTCGTCCTCCCCAAGGAGACGGATCATCTCGAACAGGGGAAGTACGGGCCCGTCTTCCCGAGGACTCCGGCGTGTTACGGGTTCACCATCGTCGCGCGGGTCAAGTCCGGCCACGCCGATGCGATGCGCCAGTACGGCTCCGCACTGGCCGAGGCGCTGGAACAGGATCCGTACCTTCTGGCGCCGCTGAAGCTGCACTACCTGCGCTGGGTCCTCTTCGACGACGACACCCGCTTCATGTACCAGGGGATCTTCGACACCGACTTCGACAAGTACACCGAGGACGCCGTCGCTCTGTTCTCGAAAGCGGGCGTGAGCACGGCGTTCGAGCATCTGGAGGGGTTCCCGGAGGACTGGCGGACCAATCCGGAGGCGTTCGTCAGATTCGTCCGCGAGCACCACTGTCCGAGCTTCATCGAGTACGGGGAGTATCCGTACGTGACGGCGGACGAGATCAAGAAGGCCCTTCGGATCAAGAGCGCTCTGTCGGAGATGCTCGACCAGATGCAGTGAGGCTGGGAGTTGGGCGATGAGCGAGGCCACAACAGCGCGGGTCTACAACCAGCGGCACATTCCCCGGACGTACACCCCTGCCGGGCGTCGTGTGAGCGTCTACGTCTCGTGGAGCTATCCCGCCGAGGCGGGCCGCAACGCCGCCGAGCTGGACAACCGGTTCTCCACCATGACCGAGGTCCGACGGGTGGCGTGGCCGGCCTACGAGGACCCGAAGTGGTCGGACCCCTATCGGTTCCAGCAGACCATCGCGGGATCGCTGGAGCTGTTCTTCTGGGCCTGGCTGCCGTTCCAGGACTTCGCCGCAGAGGTCACCGGACATCCCGTCCCCGTCTACCAGCGCATCGACCAGGCCGGTTTCCACACCCCGCTCGATGAGCGGGTACTCGACGACACGGACGTCCTGTTCGTCTTCGGACTGGACCACATGATCACCAGGCAGGAGGCGCAGCCGGGGGAGATCGAGGCACTGCGGGCCTTCCTCGCGCGGGAGGACGCCCGCCTGGTCCTGGGGCCCCATCACGACGTCGGTGCGTCGGACGATCTGTCCGTGCGGGAGGTGGAGTACCGCCACCACGGCGATCCCCTGGTGCCTCGCCAGCAACGGTTCGCCACCTACGTCCGCGACCTGATGAAGGGCCTGGACGTGCCCGTCATCAACCGGTACGGGCTGCGTCCCGCCATCGGTGAGGACAACCGGATCGCTCCTCTGTCGACCGTCAGGGATCTGGATGAGAGGGGGTGGCTGAACGGGGTCACGAACTTCAACTTCCACATGCACCTGCCGCACTACGCGGTGACGACCGATGAGGCGACGGCCATCCACGTGCTGGCCCGGCAGCCGATCGACACCTCCCGGCCCCATCCGTTCACCGAGGACGGGAACACCGAGTTCAACATGTTCCTGTGGATGCCCCCTGGCGACGATCGCGCGGCCGATGTGCTGCTGGCCGACTCCACGATCTTCAGCACGCTCTTCGGCGCGGACGACAGCCTGCGGAACTTCTGGCGCAACCTCGTCTCATAGCGATGCCGCAGGGAGGCCGACGTGAGCGCACCCACGGACGTCACACTCGAACTCGACGACATCCAGCGCGGGGTCCTCAGCCCACGCCCCACGCCGTACGCGGCGACGTACCTGGTCTTCCGCATCGACGACCGCTCCCAGGGGCGGGAGTTGATGCGGCGCGCGAGCGCGGCGGCGACCTCCGCCGGCGACACCTCAAGCCCCCTGGGGGACACCTGGGTCAGTGTCGCCGTCACCTACTGGGGTCTGCAGGCCCTGGGGGTGCCACGCTCATCGCTGGAGTCGTTCGCCTGGGAGTTCCGGCAGGGCATGGCGGCCCGCGCACGAGCACTGCGCGACGAGGGCGCCGGCAGCCCACAGCACTGGGAAGCACCCCTCGGCACCCGCGACGTCCATGTGGTGATCACGGCGGTCGCGCCCGACCCCCCGCGCCTGGCGGCAGCCATGGACCGCGCCCGGCCCGCCTACGACCGCCTGCCCGGCGTGGCGGCGATCTGGAGACAGGACTGCTACGCGCTGCCCACCGAGAAGGAACACTTCGGCTACCTCGACGGCGTCAGCCATCCGGCCGTCGGAGGAAGCGGCATTCCAGGGTCCAATGGGCTGGAAGTGCCTCTGAAGAGCGGGGAGTTCGTCCTCGGCTACCCGGATGAGATCGGCGGTGTCCAGACACCTCAGCCGGCCGTGCTCGGGCGCAACGGCAGCTACGCGGTCTTCCGTAAACTCCACCAGGACGTCGCCGCGTTCAGGCGTTACCTGAAGGACAACTCCACCGGCGCCCAGGACGAAGAACTGATCGCCGCGAAGATCATGGGCCGGTGGCGCAGCGGGGCTCCTCTGGCCCTCGCCCCGGAGCACGACGACCCCACCCTCGGCGCCGACCGCCACCGCCGCAACACCTTCCTGTACGAGCAGGACGACCCGATCGGATTCACCACTCCCGGCGGCTGCCACATCCGCCGGGCCAACCCGCGCGACGCCTCGGTGGCCGGCGAGGTACGGCTGCACCGCATGATCCGGCGCGGCGCCGTCTACGGACCGCCACTGCCCGAAGGCGTGCTGGAGGACGACGGAGCGGACCGCGGTCTGATGTTCGCGTTCATCGGCGCCCACCTGGGCCGACAGTTCGAGTTCGTCCAGTCGGAGTGGATGAACGACGGCGTCTTCTTCGGGGCCGGCAGCACGAAGGACCCCGTCGTCGGCGCCGCGGACGGACAGACCGGCTACACCATCCCCCGGCGGCCCGTCCGGCGCCGACTCGCCCCACTGCCCCGCTTCGTCGTCACCCGCGGAGGCGAGTACTGCTTCCTGCCGAGCCTGAGCGCCATGCGTTGGCTCGGAGACCTCCACGACTGACAGGGCGGACCAGCGCCATGGACAGCCCGGCCACCCTGCAGAAGCCGGCCGCCCACCACGCGGCGGGCGGCACGGTCGCCGGCATCTGCGCGGGCGCGGACGCGCCGGGCCAAGCCGGGCTGCTGGACGGCCGCCGCCGCACCACCAGCCTCAGACGGTCTCGATGCGCTCGACGATCTGCTCACACAGTTCGTGGGTGCGCAGGGCGTCGTGGGCGTCGATCGTCTTCCCGGTGCGGACGGCGTCCAGGAAGCCGGTCACGCACTGCTCGATACCGCGCTGGCGGGCGACGGACACCCAGTCACCGCGTCGGCGGACGGTGGGCTGGCCGCGGTGGTCGATCACCTCGGCCAGGTTGCGCACCTCGCGCTTGGAGTCGCCGCCGGAGACCTCCAGGACCTCCTCGGTCGAACCGGAGACCCGGTTCATGAGGCCCAGCGCCGTGAAGCCTTCCCCGGCGAGAGTCAGGACGACGTGCTCGACCAGACCGTCGCGAGTGCGGGAGCGAACGTCCACGTGCTCGATCTCGCCCGGGGCGAGGAACCGCAGGGTGTCGACGACGTGGATGAAGTCGTCGAAGACAAGTGAGCGGGCGGCCTCGGCCAGGCCCTCCCGGTTCTTCTGCAGCACGATCAGGTCACGCGGCCGTTCCTTGGCCTGGACGTACCCGGGCGCGTGGCGCCGGTTGAAGCCGACCATCAGCGAGCGGCCGGTCCGGTCGGCGAGCCCGACCAATCGGCGGGCGCCGTCCAGGGTGTGGTCCAGCGGCTTGTCCACGTAGACGTCGACCCCGGCGGTGAGCAGCTGCTCGACGATCGGCACGTGCTGGTCGGTCGCGGCGTGCACGAAGGCGGCGCGGATGCCGCTGCCGATCAGCTCACCGAGGTCGGTGAACCGGTGTTCGGCGCCGATCCGGTACGCATCACCGATCCGGTCCAGCTTCGCCCCGTCCCGGGTCATCAACCGCAGATCCAACCCCGGCAACCCGCCCAGAACCGGCAGATACGCCTTCTGCGCAATGTCACCAAGCCCGACGATTCCCACCGGAAGAAGGCCGTCAGGAACAGAGAGCGAAATCATCGGATTCTCCACGAATGCGCGCCGACACCATCACCCCCACCCTATTCACCAGCTCCCCTGCGCCACCAACCCACCGCGGGCACCCCCCTCGTTCGGCGCGATCACCTCCCTGGCCAGGGTGTGGATCACGCAGGCGGAGGCTCTCTCCACGGGCCCCGCACGGCTTTCCGCGGACGACGCCTCATGAGCCCTGCCGGAACTCGCCGGTGATCAGCCGCTCCGGACGTCGTTCAACCGGCGGCTCTCACTCGGCCTCCGGTGCGGCTTCAGCTCCTCCGGCCGCCTGAGGAGAGCTCCACCCCGGCGGTGAGCTTCTGCCACGCCATCGCGCCGTGACGACCGATCGGCTGTGCGGGGTCTCCTCCGAGGCCCCGCACAGCCGGGCTCAACGGGCCGTGTCACCCACCGGTCGGCGCTCGGCGGCCGGGCCGGAAGCGGTCGACTCCGAACCGGCCGGCTCGGCGCGAACGCCGGCCGTCCGCGTGCGCCGCCCGGGCAGGACCACCGCCGCGGCCAGCGCGGCGGCCGCCAGGAAGCCGGCCGCCAGCAGGTAGCCGAGCGAGTAGCCGTCGGTCGCCGCCGCACTGGCCTCGGCCCCGGCGGCCAGTCGGTGGTCGGTGCGGGCGGTGGCGGCCGTCACCAGCACCGCGAGGCCGATCGCGCCGCCGATCTGCCGGGCCGAGTTGAGCAGCGCCGAGGCCGTCCCGGCCTCCTGCGGCGGGAGTCCGCCGGTGGCGGCCGCGGTGAGCGGGACGAAGGAGAAGCCGATGCCGAGGCCCGCGACCATCGAGGGGACGAGGACGTCACCCAGGTATCCGCCGGAGGGCTCCAGTGCCGCCCACCAGGCGAAGCCCGCGGCGCCGACCAGCCCGGCGGGGACCAGCAGCAGACGGACCGGCACGCCCCGGCGCATCAGCCGGGTGGAGATCTGGATGGCGACCACCACGCACAGGGTCAGCGGCAGGAAGGCCAGCCCGGCCCGGGCCGCGCTGAACCCGAGCACGGTCTGCAGGTACAGGGTGGAGAAGTAGAACGCGCCGAACTGGCCGCCGACCAGCAGCGCCATGAACAGGTTGGCGCCGAGGACGTTGCGTCGGCGCAGCAGGCCGAGCCGGATCAGCGGATCGGCCATCGGCCCGTACTGCTCCCAGAGCGCGAAGCCGAGCAGCAGTACGGCCGAGGCGGCCAGCGTCCCGAGGGTGACGGCGGAGCCCCAGCCGACCTGCCCGGTGCGCTCCACGCCGAGGATCAGCAGGCCCACGCCCGCGGTGGCGAGCACCGCGCCGACCAGGTCGAGCCGGCCCCGGCGGCGGCCGAAGGTGCCGCCGGGCACCCCGCCGAGGGCCAGGACCAGCGCGCCGACCGCCATCGGCAGGTTGACCAACATCACCCAGCGCCAGCCCGCGTACTCGGCGAGCAACCCGCCGATCAGCACCCCGGCGCCACCGCCGACCGCCGAGACGGCGGCGTAGACGCCGAGCGCCCGGGTGCGCTCGCGGCCCTCGCGCTGGGTCAGCGTCAGGACGGCGAGCGCGGCGGGCGCCAGGACGGCCGCCCCGACGCCCTGGACCGCGCGGGCCAGGATCAGCTGGGCCTCGTTCTGCGCCAGCCCGCCGCCGAGCGAGGCGAGCGCGAAGGCGACCGTGCCGCAGGCCAGCATCCGGCGTTGCCCGTAGAGGTCCGCCATCCGCCCGCCGAGCAGCAGGAAGCCGCCGAAGCAGAGGGCGTAGATGTTGACCACCCAGGGCAGGTGGGAGCGCTCGATGTGCAGCCCCGTCGCCATGCTCGGCAGCGCCACGTTCACGATCGTCATGTCGAGCGTGACCATGAACTGGGCCAGCGCCACCGCGGCGAGCGCCCTCCCCCGGTGGTTCCTGGCCACTTCCGTCTCCCCCATCGATCCCATCGACCCCTCCGATAGTTTTTATACGCGTATAACTTACGCGTACGAAAACCATAGCCGGAGACCGGGGCGACCGCCAGCCGGGCAGGGGAGGGGACGTCAGCACCCGCCGCGGCGCGGACAGGAGAGGATGTGGGCATGGAACAGAGCACACCGACCGGTCGCCGGACCGGCCGACCGCCCAAGCTGTCCCGGGAGGCGATCCTCACCGCGGCCCGGACGATCCTGGCCGAGGAGGGGCCGGAGCAGCTGTCCATGCGGCGGCTGGCCAAGGAACTCTCCAGCACCCCGATGGCGCTCTACCACCACGTCAAGGACAAGGACGAGCTGCTGCTGCTCCTCCTGGAGAGCCACGCCTCGGCCTTCCCCCGGCCCGAGCTGCCCGCCGACCCGCGCGAGCGGCTGATCGCCACGGCCCGGGTGCTGTACGACATCCTGGCCGAGTGCCCGTGGATCGTGGAGGTGCTGGCCTCGGACGACCTGCTCGCGGTCTCGGCGCTGTGGATCGTGGAGAACATCCTGGACGCGGCGATCGCCACCGGGCTCACCCCCGAACAGGCCGTCCACGTCTACCGGGTGCTCTGGTACTACACGGCCGGCGAGCTGACCGTCCGGCTCGGCCGCCGGCGCCGCCGCGCCGATCCGGCCGGGCGCCCGTACCGCGCCGAGGCCTTCGCCGCCCTCGACCCGGCGGCCTTCCCCCGGCTCACCTCGCTGGCCGGCGACTGGGAGGAGCTGACCGCCGCCGACACCCGGCAGGAGGGGCTGGTCGCGATCGTGGACGGCCTGCTGGCGACGCTACGGCCCTGAACTTCCTCCGCCCGTAGGCCAGTTGGTCAGGCCCCGGCGGCCGCCGCCGCCGCGAGGGTGTCCAGCACCGGGCGGATCAGCGGGTGCCCGTCGGCCCCCGCGCGGACGGCGGCGAAGACCCGCCGGGTGGCCAGCTCGCTGTCCACCGGCCGGACGGCGACCCGGGAGAGGTCCACGCCGCGCAGCGCGGACCGCGGCACCAGGGCGACACCGGAGCCCGCCGAGGCCAGCGCGACCACGGCGCGGAAGTCGTCGGAGGAGTGCAGCAGCCGGGGCTGGAAGCCGGCGTGCTCGCAGGCCAGCAGCACCACGTCGTGGCAGGGGTTGCCCGGGTAGGGGCCGATCCAGGGATCGCCGGCCAGGGCGGCCACGGCGAGCGGCCCCTGCTCGGCGGCCAGCGGATGCGCCAGCGGCAGGACGGCCTCGAAGGGCTCGGCGTAGAGCGGGACCCGGGTGAGCCGGGCGTCGTCGGCGCGCGGAGCGCCCCGGTACTCGACGGCCACGGCGAGGTCGGCCCGGCCGTCCAGCACCATCGGCAGGCTGGCGTCGCCCTCGGCGTCCAGCACCTTGAGCCGCACGCCCGGGGCGCGCTCGGCGAGCAGGCCGATCGCCGGGGCGAGCACGTGCGAGATGCCGGTGGCGAAGGAGGCGACGGTGACCTCGCCCGCGACGCCCGCGCTGTACGCGGCGAGGTCGGCCTCGGCGCGCTCCAGCTGGGCGAGCACGGCGTCCGCGTGGCCGAGCAGGATCTCCCCGGCGGCGGTCAGCCGCACGCCCCGGCCCTCGCGGGCCAGCAGGTCATGGCCGGTCTCCTGCTCCAGGGCGGCCAGCTGCTGGGAGACCGCGGAGGGGGTCAGGTAGAGGGCGGCCGCCGCGGCGGTCACGGTGCGGTGGTCCGCCACGGCCCGCAGGGTCCGCAGCCGTCGTGCGTCGATCACAGGCCAATTCTGCCAGCGCGACGGAGTGGACCGTCCGGGAGCCGTTTCGGGGGCAGTACCACCGGTGGCGTATTTCGGGCGGAGATCGCTTCGGCCCGTTGACCGTCGTGCTCGATCGACGCTTGGCTCATGGCCGGGCCGGGCCGCTGGGGATCACGGGGATTCGAGGGCCCGGCACACGTCATCAAGGGGAGGATGTCCATGACCACCGCTCGTTCCCGCCGCCGGCTGGCCCGTACCGGCTGCGTGCTGGCGGCCGCCGTCGTGGCCGGCGCCGCGATGCCGGCCGCCGAGGCCCGCCCGCCCAAGGGCGACACCGCCCGGGTCAGCGAGGGCACCACGGGCGAGCAGCTCAACGGCCTGTCGAACACGCTCGGCCTGAGCGCCGACGGCCGCTCCGCGCTGTTCTCGTCGGCCGCGACCGACCTGCTGCCCGTCGACGGCACCCCGAACGCCAGCGAGGTCTACGTACGGGACCTTCGCAACGGGCACATCGAGCGGGTCAGCGTCGCCGACGACGGCGCGCGGCTGAACGCGCCCACCTCGGACGCCTCGATCAGCGGCGACGGCCGCTACGTCGCGTTCACCACCACCGCCACCAACGTGGTGCCCGGCCAGGCCAAGCACCAGAGCGACGTCTTCGTCCGCGACCGCTGGACCGGCCGCACCGAGCTGATCACCACCGGCGACCTCACCACCACCGACGACGAGACCGTCCGCGGCGCCGACAATCCCACCCTGAGCCGGGACGGCCGCTACATCGCCTACGCCTCCAACCGCACCGACCTGGCCCCCGGCGTGCGGCGCGGCAAGGAGAACATCTTCGTCACCGACCGCTGGACCCACACCACCCGGCTGATCACCACCGGCTTCGACGGCAACACCGCCGACAACAACTCCTTCGGCCCGACCATCAGCGCCGACGGCAGCACCGTCGGCTTCACCTCCCGGGCCGGCAACCTCGTCCCGCCTCCCGCTGCCGGCACCACCACCCCGGCCGCGACGGCCGAACTGGCCGGGCCCCGGTTCTACCCGTACTTCGTCTGGAAGGCCGACACCGGCAGGACCACCGGCGCCAGCCTGGACGACACCGGCGCCCTGACCGGCACCGGCATCGACGCCCGGATCAGCGCCGACGGCCGCTACGCCCTCTACGGCCTGCCGGTCCACGGCGCCGGCAAGCCCGGCTCGCACGGCATCCGGATGGACCTCTACGCCCTTGAGCCGGCCACCGGCAAGCGCACCCGGATCAACACCTTCCTGCCCGGCACCACGACCACCGGCGGTTCCTACGACCCGGTGATGACCTCCGACGACCGCTGGGTCTACTTCGACTCCGACGCCGACAACCTGGTCCCGGGCGACACCAACCAGCAGACCGACGTCTTCCGCCGGGACCTGTGGACCGGCCGGATCGAGCGGGTCAGCCTCACCGAGGACGGCGCGCAGGCCACCGGCGGCTCCTACAACCCGCGCATCGACGCCACCGGCGACACCGTGGTCTTCGACGCGGAGGACGGCAACCTGGTGGCGGGCGACACCAACACCTTCACGGACGTGTTCCTCCGCCGCCTGTGATCTCCCGGTTCGGGACCGGGCCTGAAGCCGGCCCGGCCCTCGCGCCGCTTACGACAGTTGACGTATTTTCCGACCGAGTCCATCTCAGCTGTTGACCGGCGGCCCACGGCCAAGGCGGGACGACTGATCCCGGAAACCGCGAACGGGGGTGGGGCGCCGGTGCGGGCCGGCGCCCCACCCCCGTGGCGGGAGGGTGCGGCAGGTGGTTGGTGGGCCGCGCGGCGGAGGCGAGACGATTCGCCTCCACCGCACGGCGGTTGTTCGCCCGCGGGCCGGTCCGGTTCCGAGCGGTCCGGCCCGCGGGCAGTCGGTGCGGGCCCCTGCCGGGCCCGGCGGGGACTACTCCCCCAGTGCGGCGCGCGCGTCCACGAAGGCCGCGACGGCGCGCTCGACGTCCTCGGTGGAGTGCGCCGCGGACAGCTGCACCCGGATCCGGGCCTGGCCGTGCGGGACCACCGGGTAGGAGAAGCCGATCACGTACACCCCGCGCTCCAGCAGGAGCTCGGCGAGCCGGCCCGCCTTGGCCGCGTCACCGATCATCACCGGGGCGATCGGGTGGTCGCCGGGCAGGATCTCGAAGCCGGCCTCGGTCATCTTGCCGCGGAACAGCGCCGTGTTGGCCGCCAGCTTCTCGCGCAGCTCGTTGGACTGCTCGACCAGGTCGAGCACCTTCAGCGAGGCGGCCGCGATCACCGGGGCCAGCGAGTTGGAGAACAGGTACGGGCGCGAGCGCTGACGCAGCAGGGCGACGATCTCGCGGCGGGCCGCGACGTAGCCGCCGGAGGCGCCGCCGAGCGCCTTGCCGAGGGTGCCGGTGATGATGTCCACCCGGTCCATCACGCCGTGCAGTTCCGGGGTGCCGCGGCCGCCCGCGCCGACGAAGCCGACGGCGTGCGAGTCGTCGACCATGACCATCGCGTCGTAGCGGTCGGCCAGGTCGCAGATCTCGCGCAGCGGGGCGACGTAGCCGTCCATCGAGAACACGCCGTCGGTGACGATCAGGCGGCGGCGGGCGTCCTGGGTCTCCTTGAGCTGCTGCTCCAGGTCGGCCATGTCGCGGTTGGCGTAGCGGTGGCGGCGGGCCTTGCTGAGCCGGATGCCGTCGATGATGCTGGCGTGGTTGAGCGCGTCGGAGATGACGGCGTCGCGGTCGTCCAGCAGGGTCTCGAAAACGCCGCCGTTGGCGTCGAAGCAGGAGGAGTAGAGGATCGTGTCCTCCTGGCCGAGGAACGCCGAGAGGCGGTCCTCCAGCTCCTTGTGCACGTCCTGGGTACCGCAGATGAAGCGGACCGAGGCCATGCCGTAGCCCCAGCGGTCCAGCGCGTCCTTGGCCGCGGCCAGCACCTCGGGGTGGTCGGCCAGGCCGAGGTAGTTGTTGGCGCAGAAGTTCAGCACCTCGCCCGGGCGACCGCCGCCGGTGACGGTGACCGCGGCGCTCTGCGGGGTGCCGATGACCCGCTCGGGCTTGAACAGGCCGGCCTCGCGGATCTCGTCGAGGGTGGCGGCGATGTCGGCGCGCACGTTGTCGAACACAACAGGCTCCTTTTGCGTCAGCGGGGTGCTCAGGCGGTCCAGTCGAGGATGATCTTGCCGCAGTTGCCGCTCGCCGCGTCGTCGAAGGCGGCCTCGAAGGCGTCGGCGGAGTAGCGGCCGGTGATCACCGGGCTGAGGTCCAGGCCGCCCTCCAGCAGCACGGACATCGCGTACCAGGTCTCGAACATCTCGCGGCCGTAGATGCCCTTGATGGTGATCATCGAGGTGACGATCGAGGCCCAGTCCACCGGGAACTCCTCGGCGGGCAGACCCAGCATGGCGATCTTCCCGCCGTGGGTCATGTTGGCGATCATCGACCGCATCGCCTCGGGGCGCCCGGACATCTCCAGGCCGACGTCGAAGCCCTCGCGCAGGCCCAGCTTCTGCTGGCCCTCCTCGATGGTGTGCTCGGCGACGTTGAGCGCCAGCGTCACACCGACCTGGCGGGCCAGGTCGAGGCGGTACGGGGAGACGTCGGTGATCATCACGTTGCGGGCACCGGCGTGCTTGGCCACGGCGGCGGCCATGATGCCGATCGGGCCGGCACCGGTGACCAGCACGTCCTCGCCGACCAGCGGGAAGGACAGCGCGGTGTGCACGGCGTTGCCGAACGGGTCGAAGATCGCGGCCACGTCCAGGTCGACCGGCACCCGGTGCACCCAGACGTTGGAGGCGGGCAGGGCCACGTACTCGGCGAAGGCGCCGTCGCGGTTGACGCCCAGGCCGATGGTGTTGCGGCACAGGTGGCGGCGGCCGGCCAGGCAGTTGCGGCACTTGCCGCAGACCAGGTGGCCCTCGCCGCTGACCAGGTCGCCGACCGCGATGTCCGCGACGCCGGCGCCGATCTCGGCGACCTCGCCGACGAACTCGTGGCCGAGCACCAGCGGGGTCTTGATGGTCTGCTGCGCCCAGCCGTCCCACTTGCGGATGTGCAGGTCGGTCCCGCAGATACCGGTCCGCAGCACCTTGATCAGCACCTCGCCGGGGCCGATCTCGGGCTTCGGGACGTCGATCATCCAGAGACCGGGCTCGGCCTTCTGCTTGACGAGTGCCTTCACGGGCGACGGCTCCTGACGTGCGGGTGGGACGGCCTTCGAGGGTCGGGCAGGCCGAGTGGCCCGGTTCGACCGCCGTTGACGGGCGCACTCCGGGCAGGCAGAAATCTGCCTGGTCAGGGCGGGTGCGGTCCATCGAGGAATTCTTAAGGGCGGCCACAGCTGGGCTAAACGATCGTGCCCGAGCTGGGGCCCGGGATGGGGGCGGCATGCCGGTGCTCACCCGTTCGGCCGAGCGCGGGGCGCCGTCCGCGGCACCGCCGCCGCCCTGGCCCCGACCGGGCTGCTCGCCACCGCGGCGTCGCGTTCCGGGGCCTGACCCGGTCCACCGGGTCAGGCCCCTGGCGCCTCTGATGAGCCGTCACATGCGTCGGACACCCAGCACCTTGCCGAGGTCGTAGGAGACCGGCTCCTCCAGCTGCGCGTAGGTGCAGCTCTCCGGCGAGCGGTCCGGCCGCCAGCGGCGGAACTGCGCGGTGTGCCGGAACCGGCTGCCCTCCATGTGGTCGTAGGCGACCTCGACCACCCGCTCGGGGCGCAGCGCGATCCAGGACAGGTCCTTGCCGCCGGTCCAGCGGCTGACCGCGCCCGGCAGCCGCCCCTCGGCGTGGGCGGCCTCCTCCGCCCAGGCGCCCCAGGGGTGCTCGGCCAGGTCGTCCATCCGCAACGGCGTCAGTTCCTCGACCAGTTCGCGACGGCGGGCCATCGAGAACGCGGCGCAGACGCCGACGTGCTGGAGCCTGCGTTCGCCGTCGTAGATGCCGAGCAGCAGCGAGCCGACCACCGGGCCGCTCTTGTGCTCGCGGTAGCCGGCCACCACGCAGTCGGCGGTGCGCTCGTGCTTGATCTTGAACATGGTCCGCTCCCCCGGCCGGTACGGCTGGTCCAGCGGCTTGGCCACCACCCCGTCCAGGCCGGCGCCCTCGTACTCGGCGAACCAGGTCCCGGCGAGGTCGCGGTCGGTGGAGGCCGGGGCGGTGAACACCGGGTCTGCGGCCCCGGCGAGCGCCGCCTCCAGGGCCGGGCGGCGCACCGACAGCGGCTCGTCCACCAGCGAGTCGTCACCGAGGGCGAGCAGGTCGAAGGCGACGAAGGAGGCCGGGGTCTGCTCGGCGAGCAGCCGCACCCGGCTCGCCGCGGGGTGGATGCGCTCCAGGAGCTCCTCGAAGCGCAGCCGCCCGTCCCGGGCGATCACCACCTCGCCGTCCAGCACGCAGCGGGGCGGCAGCTCGCGCTTGAACGCCTCGACCAGCTCGGGGAAGTACCTGGTCAGCGGCTTGCCGGTACGGCTGCCGAGCTCGACCTCGTCGCCGTCGCGGAACACGAGGGTGCGGAAGCCGTCCCACTTGGCCTCGTACTGCATCCCCGGCGGGATCTTGGGCACCGACTTGGCGAGCATCGGCGCCACCGGCGGCATCACGGGCAGGTCCATGCGACCGATCCTCGCCGGGTTCACCTCGGGACGCGCGCCGGGCGCGGCGCGCTTAGCGTGTGAGCCATGGGCTCAGCCGTGGAACTGGAAGTCGCCGGGCGGACCGTCCGGCTGTCGAACCCGGACAAGGTGTACTACCCCGAGCGCGGCTTCACCAAGCTGGACGTCGCGCAGTACTACCTGGCCGTCGCCGACGGGGTGCTGTGCGGGCTGCGGGACCGGCCGACCACGCTGCAGCGCTTCCCCGACGGGGTGGACGGCGAGTTCTTCTACCAGAAGCGAGCACCCAAGGGCCTGCCGGACTGGCTGCCCACCGCCCGGATCAACTTCCCCAGCGGCCGCTCCGCCGACGAGATCTGCCCGACCGAGCCGGCCGCCGTGCTGTGGGCGGCGAACCTGGGCTGCCTCACCTTCCACCCCTGGCCGGTACGGCGCTCCGACACCGACCACGTGGACGAACTGCGGATCGACCTCGACCCGCAGCCCGGCACCGACTTCCGCGACGCCGTCCGCGCCGCCCACGAACTGCGCGCCCTGTTGGAGGAGTACGGGCTGCGCGGCTGGCCCAAGTCCTCCGGCGGACGCGGCCTGCACGTCTACGTCCCGCTGGTGCCCGAGTGGACCTTCACCGACGGGCGGCACGCGGTGATCGCCCTCGGCCGGGTGCTGGAGCAGCGGATGCCCGGGAAGGTCACCACCGCCTGGTGGAAGGAGGAGCGCGGCGAGCGGATCTTCGTCGACTACAACCAGATGGCCCGCGACCGCACCATCGCCTCCGCCTACTCGCTGCGCGCCCGCCCCCGCGCCACCGCCTCCACCCCGCTGCGCTGGGAGGAGCTGGACGACGCCTCCCCCGAGGACCTCGACCTGCGCACCGTCCCCGCCCGCTTCGCCGAACTCGGCGACCTGAACGCGGAGATGGAGCAGCACGCGTTCCGGCTGGACGACCTGCTGGAGCTCTACGACAAGCAGCTGCACGACGAGGGCCTCGGCGAACTCCCGTACCCGCCCGACCACCCCAAGGCGGAGGGCGAGCCGACCCGGGTGCAGCCGAGCCGGGCTCGGAAGAAGTAGCGGCGGGAGGTGGGGGCGGAAAGCAGCGGCGGGAGGCGGTGGGCCCTGGCACACTGGCGCGATGCCCTTCGACCACAACGACCACTACCACCGGTTGCTGCTGCGCAGGCTCCCCACCGGGGCCCGCCGGGCGCTGGACGTCGGCTGCGGGACGGGCGCCTTCGCCCGGGCCCTCGCCCGGCGGGGCGTCGAGGTGGAGGCCGTGGACCGCGACGCCGCCGTGATCGCCGCCGCCCGGGCCGACGCGTCCGGGATCCACTTCCGCCAGGCGGACATCGAGGACCTGGAGCTGCCACCCGGCCGCTACGACTACATCTCCTGCCTGGCCAGCCTGCACCACCTGCCGATCGGCACCCTCGACCGGCTGCGGGAGGCGCTGGCGCCCGGCGGGGTGCTGGTGGTGCTCGGCTGCTACCGGGAGGAGACGGCCCGGGACCGGCTGATCGGCCTGGCCGCCGTACCGGTGAACGCCGTCTGCCGCCTGGCCGTCCACCTGCGCGAACGCGGCACCAGGCCGGGCGTGCCAGCCCCGGTCGCGATGCCGACGACCTCCCTGGCCGAGGTACGGGCGTACGCGGCACGGCACCTGCCGGGCTTCACGCTGCGCCAACTGCTGTTCTGGCGCTATCTGCTGGTCCATCGGCGCGCACGCTGATCAACTGGGCGGGACGACACTTCCGGGAGGGGACTGCGATGAGCGTACGGACACTGGCCGAGATCCTGGCGGACGCGGCGGGCGGGGTGTTCCCGCCGCCGGACGGGTCGGTGACGGTGGTGCCGCAGCCCTCGCCGCGCGAGGCCGGGGTGGTGTCCTTCGCCGCGCACGCCGTGGTGTTCACCGACGAGGATCCGGCCTGGGTGCACGACACCCTGGCCGCCGACCCGGGCGACCCGCTGGCAGCGCCGCTCTGTCCGCCCTTCCTGGCCGCCTTCGCCTCGCGCACCGGGCGGACCGTCAACAACATCGACCTGCTCTCCGTCGCCGACCGGCTCCCCGGCGAGCCGCCGCTGCCGCTCAGCCCGGTCGAGGACCGCGAGCACCCCCGGGTGGTCCGGGCGCTGCGCTACCGCGAGGACGTCCGGGTGTTCGAGGCCGACGGCGGCGTACTGATCCTCGGCCGCGGCGTGGCCGGGCGCTGGGAGGCGGCCGTCGAGGTCGACCCGCACGCCCGGGGCCGCGGCCTCGGCCGCGCGCTGGCCACCGCCGCCCGGCACCTGCTGCCGGAGGGCGGGGTCGTCTGGGCCCAGCAGGCCCCGGGCAACGCCCCCAGCGTCCGCGCCTTCCAGGCAGCGGGCTACCAGGCGGTCGGCGCGGAGGCGCTGCTGGTGGTGGGGCAGCCGTAGCGGGCCCGGACCCGGGTCAGCCGCAAGGTCGACGGCGTCAACCGGCTCCCCGGCCGGGCCGGCCACTGCCTGCGCAACACCGACCCCGCCAACAAGGACGTGACCGTCGTCGGCGGCGTCTGCTTCGACCCGTCCGAGATCGTCGAGTACACCCCCGAGTGGGGCGCCCCGACGCCGGCTCCCGACTTCCTCGAGGACACCACCACCGACGACGACCCGGGCGTCGAGGTGCTGTTCAACGCGGCGGGCACCGCCACCGCCTGCTACCGCCCCGGCGCCACCCCCGGCGGCATCGTCTCCGACACCCCGCGCGGCGGCCACACCGTCCCGCCCGGCGGGCGAGCCCT
>NZ_JBHVVI010000034.1:0-75020 GCF_042883685.1 Kitasatospora sp. NPDC058190 | reverse complement strand
CCCGGCGGTCCCGCCCGCACCGCCGGTGCCCCCCCCCGCCCCCCCCCCGGCCCCCCCGCCCCCCCCCGCCCCCCCCGGCCGACCCGCGCCGGCCCCCCCCGCCCCCCCGCGGGGGGGGGGGGGGTCGTCCCCCCGCGGGGCCCCCCCCCGCGGGGGGCGGCCCCCCCCGACGGCCCACCGCCACCCGCGGTGGGCCCCGTAGGGGAGGAGCAGTCCTGTGAGTGGCATCGTCGTCCACCTCGCCGACGTTCGGGCCCGTCCGCGGGTCACCCGGCCCGTCAGGCTGTTCGCCTTCCACCACGCGGGCGGCAGCACCGCCTCCTTCGCCGGCTGGCAGCGGCGGCTGGGGGCGAGGGTCGAGGTCGTCCCAGTTCGGCTGCCGGACCGGGAGGGGCCCGGCAGCGGGCCGCACCGTGACCTCGCCCCGCTCGCCCGGGCGCTGCACCAGCAGCTCGGCGCGCAGCTGGACGAGCCGTACCTGTGCTACGGCCACAGCATGGGCGCGCTGGTCGCGTACCACCTCGTCCGGTTCCTGGCCGCGACCGGCCGGCGGCTGCCGAAGCGGCTGCTGGTCGGCGCCCACCCGGCGCCGCACCTGCCGCTTCCGCTGGAGTCGGCGCTGCTCCTGGACGACGCCGAACTCGCGTACCGGCTGGCCGCGTTCGACGGCCTGCCGGCGGCGGTCAGCGCCACTCCGGACCGGCTCGCCGACTACCTCGCCCAGGTCCGGGCCGGCCTGGAACTGTGCACGAGCCGCCGGTACACCGGTGACAGCTATCAACTGCCTTGTCCCATCGACGTCTTCGCCGGCGCCGACGACCCACTGGTGGCGGTCGAGGACGCGGCCGCCTGGTGCTCGCACTCCCTGCGGGGCGGGACCCTCCAGGTGATCCCGGGCGGGCACTTCTTCCAACGACAGTCCAAGGACGCATTCTTCACGCGGCTGGCAGCCGTGATCGACCTGCACGGGGGAGTGAGATGACCGGCACGACACAGACGCCCGACGCACCGGTCCGGGCGACCGTGGATGACTACCTCGGCCCGGGTGAGCGCCGCTTCTTCGGCAGCGGCTACCGTCGGGCCGAGCAGCGGCTGACCGACATCGTGGTCGGCTCGCAGGCGGACGGCACCGGGACGGTACGGGCCCGCGGCTCCGTCGACTACCCGGCCGACTGGTCCCGCAAGGGCAGCACCGACCAGGCCCCGCACCTCAGCAGCATCGACGTCCTGCTGATGGCGGGCGAGGCCGCCGAGCTGTACCTGACCCAGACGTACGGCCTGGACGCCGCCCAGCGAGCCGGGCTCCGGCTGCGCCGGGTGCGGCTGAAGGCCGGGACCAAGCCGGTGGAGGCGGAGTTGGGCGGCTTCGCCGTCCACGCCACCGCCGCCCGGCACTCCGACCGTTCGACCGTGGTGGACTGCCAGGTGGGCGGGCTGCGGGCGCGCCTGGAGATCGAGCACCCGGCACTTCCGGCCGGGGCCGTGCGCACCGCCCGCCTCGACTCGCCGGACGCCCTGCTCGGCCCGGCCGCGCTGCGGCCGTTCGCTGCCGCGCACCGGACCAGGACGCAGACCATCGAGGCCCTGCGGGTGGACCTGCCCGCGCGGCGGGCGACCGCCCTGCTCGGCAGCCGCCCGGCGGCGCCGCAGGCCGGTCCGGTGGGCGGGCTGGAGAGCTACAGCCACGGCTCGGTCTCGCTGATCGACGCCTTCGTGGGCGCGATCCAGCTGGGCCAGATCCTGATCTACGGACTGGACGACGTCCCGCGCGCCGAGAGCAACACGCTCTGGATGCGGCAGACCGTCCTGGAGATCGGCGACCCGTACCGGCCGGTGGCCGGTCCGGCCCCGCTGTCCGCGGAGCTGGTCGACCCACAGCTGCTCACCACCAGGACGGGGGAGACCTGGCGAGTGGTCGACATCGCGGCGGCCTTCGAACACATCCGGATCCACTGCTCGGCGACCCACCGGTTGCCGACCGGCTGGACCGGGCACGACGAGCGGGAGGTGGCGGCATGACCAGGGCCGCGGTACTGGAGGGGCTCGGCGCCATGGTGCCGCCGAGGATCGTCTCCAACGACGAGATCGGCGAGCTGGTCGGCAGCGACGACACCTGGATCCGCACCAGGACCGGCATCCACCAGCGCCACTGGGCCGAGCCCGGGACGGTCACCGGTGACCTCGCGATCGCGGCCGGCGAGCGGGCGATGCGGTCCGCCGGCGGCGGCAAGGTCGACCTGGTGATCCTCGCGACCAGCACCCCCAACCAGCCGATGCCCGCCACCGCGCCCGAGATCGCCCACCGGCTGGGCCTCGGCACCCCGTGGGCCTACGACCTCTCGGCGGCCTGCACCGGCTGGGTCTACGCGATGGCCAACGCCGTCGGCGCGATCTCCTCCGGGCTGATCGACCGGGCGCTGGTGATCGGCGCCGACATCTGGTCCACCCGGCTGAACCACGACGACCGGGCCTCCGCGATCATCTTCGGCGACGGCGCCGGCGCGGCGGTACTGCGGGCCGGCGACCCGGACGAGCCGGGTGCCTTCCAGGGCTTCGACCTCGGCAGTGACGGCGGGCACCACGACCTGGCGCTGCTCGCGGTCGGCGGATCCCGGCAGCGCTCCTACCGGCAGCCGCCGAGCGAGCAGGACAATCTGCTCGCCATGCGCGGCAAGGAGCTGTTCTCGCACGCGGTGGAGCGGATGAGCTCCTCCTCGGCGAAGCTGCTCGACCGGATCGGCTGGACCGTCGACGACGTCGACTGGTTCGCCGGCCACCAGGCCAACTCCCGCATCCTGTACGCCATCTCCGACCTGCTGAAGGTGGAGCGCGAGCGGGTCCTGCTGCACATCGACCGGGTCGGCAACACCTCGGCGGCCTCCATCCCGCTGGCGCTCACCCACGCCGCCGCGGCCGGGACCTTCGGGGTCGGCGACCGCATCCTGTCCACCGCCTTCGGCGTCGGGCTCAACTGGGGCTCCACCGCGCTGACCTGGCCCGACATCAAGGTCGACGGCGTCCTCGGGGACTGAGGGGTGCCGGCGCTTCCCCGGCGCCCGTCCACCCGCAACCGAACGACGTACGAGGCCGGCCCCGGGAGGGCCGGCCGGCACCGAAAGGCGAGAACGACCCATGAGTAACGCTGTGGCCGACCGGATCATCGGACTCCTGGTGGAGAAGTTCGCGGTGGAGGGCGAGATCACGCCCACCACCGGCTTCTCCGACATCGACATCGACTCCCTGGTCATGCTCGAACTCTCCGTCATCCTGGAGCGCGAGTACGGCAAGCGCATACCGGAGGACGAGCTGATGGAGGCGGGCAACGCCGACGCCATCGCGGCGCTGCTGGAGCCCGAACACTGAACCGCTGAACCCGCTCGACCCCGCTGGACCTGCTCGACCGCGCTGGACCCGCTGAACCCCGCGGGACAGCGAACCGGCACCGGGCCCCGAATCCCCGGAACCCCCAAACCCCGAAAGGTACTTGCTGCTATGCGCCCGATCAGGCGTCTCGTCCGCGCCGCCGCCGCCCTGGCCCTGGCCTCCGCGATCGTCCCGATCGCGACCGCCCCCGCCCAGGCCCAGGCCCAGACCGCGGACCTCACCACCAGCACCGTCTTCACCGACAACTTCCGGAACGGCTTCGACACCTCCAGCACCGGGAAGTGGCAGCTCTGGCCCGCGCCCGGCATGTCGAGCGGCGACGGCATCCCCAGCACGGACGCGAACGGCCTGCACGTGATCCCCAGCGGCACCGACCCGGCCACCGGGAACCCGGCGTTCGCCTTCACCACCGCCCAGCAGACGGCCGGCGGCGCGGGCGACCGCGACCACACCAAGTGGCTGTCCTTCGCCAACCACAACTCCACGGCGGGCTTCGCCGGTTACGACACCCCGGCCAACGGCCGCTGGACCTGCGACGCCAACCTCTCGGTGACCACCCGCAAGACCGAGGCCAACCCCTTCGGCGCGAACGTCACCGACCCCCAGTCCGACCTCCGCCTCGCCAACGGCGCGATGGTGGTGGCGGACCTGGAGACGGGCGTCCTGATGGACTTCCACGTCACCAACAACACCGTGTACGCCTGGTACGAGCGGCTGCGTTACCCCAACACCACCTACTCGGCCTTCGCCTACGCGGTGCCGGTGGCGACCATCTCCAAGGGCGCGTCCCTCAACTACCAGATCCAGCTGGACAACAGCCGCACCCGCGCCACCTGGAAGATCAACGGCATCCCGGTCCACAGCGTCACCAACCTCGGCGCCCGCCCGACCGACCGCGCCAACCTGGTCACCGACCACGGCGGCACCGACCAGACCGTCGCCCCGCGCCAACTCCTCTGCGGCCTCGGCACCTTCACCATCATGGACGGCGCCGGCCAGGACGGCCGCGGCCTGGTCCAGCTGGACACCACCCCGGGCTACTACTACGCCCCGCTGGCCGGCCAGCCCACCCCGCAGACCTTCGTCGACACCGCCAGCCCGGCGAGCAGCCGGCTCTGGGGCCAGGGCGCCGAGATCTCCTCCTCCTACCTGACCATCACCACCGCGCAGTGACCCCTGGTCCTGTCCTGCGGGCCCGGCAAGGCCCCGCAGGACAGTCCCTGGCCCGGCGCACGGCCCGGAACCCGTGCGCCGGGCCAGGTGCGCTGCTCCCGCTCCATCCCCGACTCCCGTCCTCGTCCCGGCACGAGCACCCAGACGCACCCCGCACAGCGGCCACAGCACGAAACCGTGAGCCGGAGGTGAGACGTCGATCGACGTCCGGCGACTAACCGGCCGCCCGGGGGACAGAGATGGTCGGGAGCCAGCAGCGGCGAGAGGGGACACCGTGGGTCAGGTCACAGCGGACGTACTGGTGGTGGGCGACGGGGTACTGGGGCGGTCGATCGCCTTCGCCCTGGCCACCGCCGATCCGGGCGTACGGGTGGCACTGTCGGGCCGGCGCGCGGCCGGGGCGTCCCGGGCGGCGGGCGCGATGCTCGGCGTGCTGGGCGAGGTCACCGCGGCCGGACTGCGCACCCGGCACGGCCGCCTGCGGCTGGGCCTGGCCGTCGAGGCGGCGCAGCGCTGGCCCGGCTGGCGGGCGGAGGTCCGGGAGCGGGCCGGTGGCCGGGCGCCTGCCCGCGACGGGTACGGCAGCGGGACGTTCGTGCTGCTCAACGCCGTCTCCAGCCGGATCGACGAGCAGTCCTTCGGCGCCGTCGCGGAGGCCGGGCGGCAGCACGGCCTGCCCGTCGAGGAGGTCGACCCCGCCGCGGTCCCCGCCCACCGACCGCTCGACAACGACCGAGCCCTGCGCGCGCTCCACCTGCCCGCCGAGGCCCACCTCGACGCCCGGTGCTGGCTCGCCACGCTCGACGCCGCGCTCAGCGCGCTGCCGAACCTCAGCCGCGTCCCGTCCGGCCGACCGCGCACCGCCGGGAGCGGCTACGAACTCCGCACCCGGGACGTGACCGTCACCGCGCCCACCCTGGTGCTGGCCGCCGGCGCCTGGACGACACCGCTGCTCGACGCCCTCGACCCGCAGCTGCCCATCCTGCCGGTCGTCGCGGCCGAGGGCACCGCCGTCACCCTCACCGCCCCGACCCCGCTGCCCGCCGTGCTGCGCACGCCCAACCGCGCGTACGCGTGCGGCCTGCACGCGGTGCCCCAGGCCGACGGCACCTGGTACGTCGGCGCCTCCGCCGCTCCCGCGCTCGCCCCCGGTACCGAACCGTCCGCCGCCGGGCTGCGCTTCCTCCTCGACGCCGCGCTCGGCCAACTCCACCACGGGCTCACCACCGCCCGCGTACGGCACCTGCACCACGGCAACCGCCCGGTCGGCCTCGACGGGCACCCGCTGCTCGGCGCCACCGCGCGGCCCGGTCTCTGGCTGGCCACCGGGACCCACCGCGACGGCCTGCACGCCTCCCCGCTGATCGCCCAGGAGCTCGCCGGCGCGATCCTGCACGGCGGGACCGGAGCCTGGCTCGCCCCCTGGCGGCCCGACCGCACGCCGATCGCGGACTGGACCCGCGAGGAGGCCGTCGAGGAGGCCGCCGCCCACCACCAGGCGCTGGCCGCCGAGTCCCGGATGCGCCCGCCCCTCACCGGCGCCTGGCCGGAGGCCCTCGCCGACGCCTACCGGCAGCAGCTGGCCGCCGCCTACGCGGGGCTCCCGGACGGCTTCGTCCTCCCGCCCGACCTCGCGCCCCTCGCGTACGAGCACGGCCCCGAACTGGCCAAGCTCATCGCCCGCCACCTCTCCCGAGGGCGGTGACGACCGATAGCCCCGATGACCGACGGCCCCCGATGTCCGGGCGGTTTCCAGGGGCCGTCGGTCATCGGGGGCCGTCGAGGCGGGCCCGCGGGGGAGCGGGTCAGCCGATGCCGAACCAGCCGAGGACGGTCTGGACGAGCAGGATCGTCGACATGACGGCCACCCCGACCACCACGACGGTGGCGGCGACGCGGTAGCGGGGGGAGTTGGCCGCGTCGCCGAGGACGGAGCGGCGGTTGGTGAGGACCAGGAGGTAGACCAGGACGATCGGGCTGATCAGGCCCTGCAGGACCTGGGTGCCGATCAGCAGCTGGATGACGTCGACCGGGGTCATCGCGACGACCGCGCCGAGGACGATCTGCGCGGTGAACACCCCGAGGAACAGCGGGGCGTCACGGAAGCTGCGGGAGACGGATCGCTCGACGCCGGCGGCCTCGCCGATGGCGTAGCTCGCCGAGAGCGGCACCACCGCGCCGGCCAGGGCGGAGGCGCCCAGCAGCCCGAAGGCGAACAGCAGCTCGGCGCCGTGCCCGGCGACGGGCTTGAGCGCCTCGGCGGCCTGGGCGGCGGACTCCAGCGGACCGGTGCCGCCGATCGCGGCGGCGGTGGCGATGATGATGGTCAGGCTGATCACACAGGCGAACACCGCGCCGAGGACGGCGTCGGCCCGGATCAGCTTGTAGTCGGCGGGCTTGGCGCCGCGGTCGACCACGCCCGCGGCGGCGTAGAACTGCATGTACGGGCTGACGGTGGTGCCGATCAGCGCCACGGCCAGCAGGATGAAGTCCTTGCTGGGCTCCAGGTGCGGGACGACCAGGTGCTCGCCGACCTGCCCCCAGTCCGGGTGGCCGAGGATCATGGCGACCGGGTAGGCGAAGAACGCCAGCGACATCACCAGGAAGATCCGCTCGGCCCACTTGTACGAGCCGAACAGCACCAGCGACCAGAGCAGCACGGCGGCCGGCGGGACGACCGCCCACTTGGGCACGCCGAGCAGCTCGAACGCGGCGCCGATCCCGGCGAACTCGCTGACCACCAGGCCGGTGTTGGCCAGCAGCAGGCAGAAGACCGCGAGGGCGGTGAGGCGCAGGCTGAACTGCTCGCGGATCAGCGCGCCCAGGCCCTTGCCGGTGTGGGCGCCGAGCCGGACGGCCATCTCCTGCACCATCACCAGGGCGACGGTGACCAGCACCATGAAGAACAGCGTCCCGTAGGTGAACTGGGAGCCGGCGCTGGCGTAGGTGGCGATGCCCGCGGCGTCGTTGCCGGCGTTGGCGGCGACCAGCCCGGGGCCGGCCACCATGGCGATCGCGGCCAGTCGGCGCAGGCCCTTGCGGCGGCCGGGGCGCCCCGGGGCGGACGGCGCGGGCGCCGCGGCGGCGGCGTCCGGACCGGTGTCGAGGGTGTCGAGGTCGCGGGTCACTTGAGGAGCCTCCGGAAGTGCAGGCGCCCGCGCTCGGGCAGCAGCGAGTCGAGGATGTCGTCGGCCAGGACCCGGCCGAGGGGGCGCTCGGAGTCGTCGACCACGAGCAGGGAGGTGGCCCGGGCCGCGACCAGTTGGTCGGCGGCCTCGGCGAGCCGGGTGTCGGGCCGGACGGTCACCGGCGGGCCGAACTGGTCCAGCCAGGCGACCAGGTCGCCGATCACCGAGGTGTCCTCGGCCACCGCCAGGTCGAAGAGCGGGATGTCGGCGAGCAGCCGGCCCTGGTCGTCCAGCACGGTGACCGCGTCGATGTCGGTGCGGTGCTCGGCCTGCGCGGCGAGCTCCGCCCGTACCTCGGCGACGGTGTGCGCGCGGCCGGCGGTGACCAGCAGGGTGGTCATCGCGCCGCCGGCGGTGCCCTCCCGGTGGGTGAGCAGGGAGCGCAGCTCGGCCGCCTCGGGCTCGGGCATCCGGGCCAGCAGGGTCTCGCGCTCGCCGGGCGCGAGGTCGCGCAGGGCGTCGGCGGCCTCGTCCGGCTCCATCTCGTCCACGAGCCGGGCGGCGTGCTCGGGCGGCACCTCGCGCAGCAGGTTCTCCAGCTCGGCGGGCTCCATTTCCTCCAGCGCGTCCGCGGCGTGCTCCGGCTCCAGCCAGCCCAGCAGCTGCTGGCGCTCATTCCGGCCGAGGTCCTCCAGGATGTCGGCGAGGTCGGCCGGGCGCAGCCGGTGCAGCGCGGATCGGGACGCGCGCAGCCGCACCTCGGCCGGCCCGTGGGTGGCCTGCTCGCCGAACGGGGCGACGGACTGCCAGTCCAGGACGCGCTCCGGGGTGGGGCGGATCTGCCAGCGGCGCGGGCCGAGCCGGCGCAGCAGGGTGGGCAGCGAGACGTCGACCCCGACCAGGACGGTCCGGGCGGCCAGCGGGGCCAGGTAGAGGTCGGCGGCGCGGGTGACCTGGACGCCGTCGACGTCGACGAGCTGGTGGTCCAGCACGTCCCGGGCGAGCAGCACCTCACCGGGGCGGCGGTTGAACTCGCGCAGGTCCAGACGGGCGGTGCGCAGCCGGACCTGCCCCGTCATGATCCGGTCGACGGCGTCGGCGGCGATGAAGGTGCGGCGGCGGCCTATGCGGATGATCAGCCCGGTGACCGGCGGGTACGGCTCCGTGCCGTAGAGGCGCGCGACCACGTCGACGACCCGGCCCACCTCTTCCCCGGCCTGGTTGGCGACCGGCCCGCCGACCAGCCCGGCGACGGAGACCAGCGAGGACCGGACGGTCCGGGTGACGGCGGTACGGCGCTCGGCGGCGACGGTGCGGTCACGCAGCCGGGCGGTGGCGGAGTTGAACAGGGTGGTGGCAGCCATGGTGGGGACCCCCTCGCCCCGGCAGGACGGGGCATCGGGCCGCCCGGTGGCGCGCCGCCGCCGACGCTGACCGCTCGAACCGGTTCCAGGCATGCGCCAGGGCCGCCCGCGCCGGAGCGGACCGGAGGGCGGAGTGGGGACCGGGTCGGTCAGGGAAGGAGGGGGCGCCTCGGACGACGGAAAGACGGCGAGGACGACATCGGAATGGGCCGACTATGACCAGGACTTCCGTCCATCACGCCTCCTCCCGGTCTCGGCCGCGCATCGAGGTCGCGGCGGCACGGCAGGGGGAGACCGACGTCACCGCCCGGTGCACCCCCACTCGTCAGAGCTTTGGCACTCCACGGCGTGTCCCTGTCGATCCCGACGGGAAGCCACTTGGGGTCACCCCTTGAGCCGGGGAGACCTGTCCTGATCCGGAGCGTCTCTCGACGGGTGGGATCAGTGGCCTGTGTCCGTGAAGACGCCTCACCGAACGAGGTGTCTGTTCAAATCCGCCCCAGGATAGGACGCCGCAGCCCTTCCGGCGCAATCCTTGACCGGAGCTTGACCCTGGCCTGACCAGCGGGGGAGCCGCCCGGCGCACGGTCGGGTGCGTACTGTCGCCCTCCGGCCGGCGGCCGCCGGGGAGCCGAACCGGTGTACGGCAGGGCCTCGGTGACGGGGAATCGGACCGGCGCGCGGGCCCGACGTCCTTCGGGGTGTGAGGTGGTTTCACCTGGTAGGGCGGTCCTCGCCGCCCGGCGCGCGCCCGGAGTGTGCCTCGCGCGCCAGGTGGATCGCGACACGCGTCAGCACTCTACGTGTCTCATGGCAACGGAAAGTAATCACCATCCCTAGGATTGCTCCGCTTGCGCACTATCCCGGTATTGAGGCCGGGGCGGAACTCACGAGGAGCGATCCATGGAGCCGAGACAGCAGGGAGACGGCCGGGTCGACGGCCACCTGGCCAACCTGGAGTACATCGTCCCGCTCCTGCTCGGCGGCGAAGCCGGCCGGCAGAAGCACCTGGAGGCCACTGAGGCGGGCCCGCCGCGCACCGAGCCCGCCGAGCTGCAGGAGGCGGTCGAACTGCACGTGTGCATGGGCGTCAACTTGACCCGGTCCTGAAGGGGCCGGGTTTGTGGGTAGGGCGCGGCTGGCTGTCGCGTGGCCTCCCACGTCTGAGCCACCTATGGGGTGGCTGGGACGGCCGCTGCCCACGAACCCAACTGCGGACCTCTACCGCCAGGACGAGGCCGTCCTCAGCATCAACACCCTCTTCAACGCGGTGTACTCCTACGTCCTGCACATGCTGGACGTCATCTATACCACCTCGCGCGCCGACGTCCGCCCGGGCGCGGAGAGCCCGCGCTACCACTACGAGCGCACCTTCATGTCGGCGATGCAGGGCATCCTCGTCACGGTGGCGGAGACGATGGTCGCCACCATGGTCAAGTCCGACATGACGATGGTCAGCCACGCGGGCCCGACCTTCGAGTTCCACCGACTGCCTGCCACCGGGAAGAAGAAGTACCTGATGGGTCTGTGCGACGCCGCCATGGCGTACTTCCCGCAGCTGGGCGGCGACAACAGCGTGCGCTGGCTGATCGGCAAGCTGCCGGACGAGCTCTGAGACCGTCCGGACGGGCCCGCTCGCACCCGGGTACGAGCGGGCCCGTCCGTGCGTCCGGGTCAGCCGGCCCGCAGCAGGGCGGGCAGCTCGACGGTGTCGATGATGTGGGCCCATGAGGGGAGGACCCCCCGGAGCAGGACGTCGTGCGCTTCGCTGTTCGGGTCCGCGACGCCGTCGGACAGGACGTAGAGCCGGTAGTCGCGGTCGGCCGCGTCGACGACCGTGGACAGGACGGCGCCGCTGGTGGTGATGCCGGAGACGACCAGCGTGGTGATGCCGCGTTCGCGCAGCTGCTGGTCGAGGTCGGTGGTGGACATGCCGCCGTGGCGGATCTTGCGCACGACGATGTCGCCGTCCTGGGGAGCCAGGCGCTCGTCGATGAAGGCGGCAGGGTCCTCGTGGTGCATGGCGCGGTATCGGGCCAGCGGGGCGAAGGACTTGTTGGCGGCCGGGATCGCGTCCCAGTCGGCCTCGGTGAAGCCGACGCGCACGTAGGCGATGGTGCCGCCGCCGGCGCGGACGTCGGCGATGGCCCCTTCCACGCGGCCGAGCAGGGCCTCGCGCTCCCCATCGTCGGGTAGCGCGGCCAGGATGATCGCGGGCTGGTAGTCCATGACGAGAAGAGCGGTGTGCGCGGGGTCGAGTGCGGGGGCAGTGCTCACGCGAGTGTTCTCCTTGCTGGTGGTGTGGCTGGTCGATGCGGACGTGCGCCGGCGGACCGACTGCGGCCCGCGGGCTTCGGTGGCGAGTCGTGGCGCATCACGCGTGGCTGCGGGCCGGTTCCGGCTCCTGCGGCGACGTCTGGTCGCGCCGGGGGAGCAGGAACGGGGTGGCCAGGATGAGCAGCCCGGCGACCGCGAGCGCGGTGCGTGGGCCGGTGACGTCGGCGAGCAGCCCGCCGAGGGCGGTGAGGACGGCGATCGACGCCTGCCGGCCGATCGACCAGGCCGACAGGGTGCGGGCGACGAGGTGCTCGGGCGTGCGTTCGAGCCGGTAGGTGGCGAGCACCGGGGTGTACAGGCTCATGTTGATGATGATCGCCAGCTCGACGGCCATCACGGTGGCGAGTCCGACGACGCCGGGACGGACGAAGACCAGGCCGATCAGCCAGACGGCGCGCAGGGTGCCCACGGTCCGGAACACCCGGTCGCGGCCGTAGCGGGCCACCACACGGCGGGCCAGCCGGGAGCCGATGAGCCCGCCGAGACAGGGGGCGGCGAAGGCGAGGCCGTACTGCCAGGGTGCGAACCCGAGCTGGCGGAGCAGGAGCACGGCCAGCAGCGGCTCGGTGGCCATGATCAGACCGCTGACGAGCATGTTGTTGAGGTAGAGCGCCCGCAGACCGGGATCGCCCATGATGTGCCGCCAGCCGTCGAGCACCGCGCCCGCCCGGACCGGGCCCGTGCCGGCGGGGCGCGGCGCCTCCTCCCGGCCGCGGATCGCGCTGATGCCGAGCGCGGAGAGCAGATAGCTGAGCGCGTCGGCCACCACGGTGGTGACCGGCCCGAACAGCCCGATCGCCGCCCCGCCCAGCGGTGGCCCGACCGCGATGGAACTCCAGTTGGTGGACTCGAAGCGCGCGTTGGCCACCAGCAGGTCGTCCGGTCGGACGAGTGCCTTGAGGTAGGCGCCGCTGGCCGCGTTGAACGCGATCTTGGCGGCGGCGACCACGGCCGAGACCACGAGCAACTGGACGAAACCGAGCAGGCCGAAGGCGTAGGCGAGTGGGATCGTCGCCATCGCCGCGAACCGGACCAGATCCATCACGATCATGACCGGGCGCTTGCGCCGGAACTCCACCCACGGCGCGAGCGGCACCGCGATCAGCGCGCCCACCGCGGGCCCCATCGCGGACAGCGCGGACACCTCCGCGGGGCCGGCGTGCAATGCCAGCACGGCGATCAGCGGCAACGCTCCGAACCCCAGCCCGGACCCGTACGCGCTCACCGCGTACGCCGCCCACAGCCAGCCGAACTGCCGGCCCAACGGCCTCCTGCCCACCATGCTCAGCGCGCCCCTCTGTCCCACTCGAACAAACCGACGTTGACCGGTGAGAGCTAACCGAGCGGCACAACCGCAGGTCAAACAACCGAACAGCCGCCGAGCCACAACCATGCGTTGTGCCCTAAGCTGGGTCGGCGTGGACCTCGAAGCCGTACGCACCTTCGCCGCCGTCGCGGAAGCGGGCCAGTTCCAGATGGCCGCCGCCGACCTCTCGATCACCCAGCAGGCCGTCTCCAAGCGCATCGCCACGCTGGAGCGCGAGCTCGGTGTGCGGCTGTTCGCCCGCACGCCGCGCGGCGCCGAGCTCACCATAGACGGGCAGGCGTTCCTGCCCCACGCGCGCGAGGTGCTGCGCGCCGCCGAGCGCGCGGTCGCGTCCGTGCGCACCGGCCGCCGTCCGCTGCGGGTCGACATCCTCGCCTCGCGCGGGGCGGCGTCGGGCCTGATGCGCGGCTTCCACGACGCGCACCCCGAGATCGACCTCGACGTGGTGATGCTGCTCGACATCGAGACGGCTGTCGCGTCCATCCGGTCCGGTGCGATCGACGCGTCCTTCCGCGCCGTCGCCGCGCCCGGCCGGCCCCTGCCCGAGGACATCGAGTCCGTCCGGGTGCTCGACGAGCGGCTCCAGCTCCTCACCGGTCCCGCCCACGCGCTGGCGGGTGCCCGTTCGGTGACCGTCGCCCAGCTCGTCGGCCACCGGATCTGGATGCCCGGCATCGCCCCCGGTACCGAATGGGGCGCCTACTACGACGACCTCGTCGCCGAGTTCGGCCTCACCATCGAGGCGACCGGCCCCAACTTCGGCTCCGACGCGCTCCTGGAGACCGTCGCCGACACTCCGGCCCTGGGCACCTTCATGGGCGAGCACATCCGCCTGGTCTGGCCCGCCCGCTACGGCCTGCGCCGCATCCCGGTGACCGACCCGACGCCCGTCTACCCGCACTCGCTCCTGTGGCACCGCGACAACCCCCACCCGGCGCTGGCCGCCCTCCGCGCGCACCTCGCCGGCGCGGCGACCGGCCTCGACGCCGCCGGGACCTGGCGGCCGGACTGGGTGCTCCCGCGCTGAACGCCACCGTCCCGTACCGAACCCCGGCGGCCGCTCAATGACCCGGATCGCCCATCGTCGGGGTGAATCGACGGTGTGTCAGGTTGGTGACCCGCCCTCGGCCCGGACGGTCTGATCCAGAGTGGCGGACGGCAGCCTCCCTGCCGAACCACCCCTTCTTCCGCCTTCTGGGAGCAGCATCGTGAAATTCTCACCGCCGACTGCCGCCGGTCAGCCGAGCGCAGTCGTGAGCGGGCGCCGTGCCGGTTCGGCCGGCCGCCGTGGACGCGCGCTGACCGTCGCGGCCGGCATGCTCTGCGTCGCCGGTGTCGCCCCGGTGGCGCTGTCCGGGACCGCCCACGCGCAGGGCACCTGCACGGTCTCGGGCCCCACCACCACCTGTACGTTCGCCTCCACCGGCGCCGAGCAGACCTTCACCGTCCCGAACGGCGTCACCCAGGTCGACGTCACGGCGATCGGCGGCGGCGGCGGCGTGGAGGACAACGGCGTCGGCGGCGGCCGGGGCGCCCAGGTGTCCGGCACGCTCACCGGGCTGTCCGGCGGGCAGACCCTCTACGTCGAAGTCGGCGGCGCTGCCACCGGCGGCAGCCAGTGCGCCGGTAGCGCGCAGTGCACCGGCGGCTTCAACGGCGGCGGCAGCACCCACTTCGGCGGCGGCGGAGGCGGGGCCTCCGACATCCGCACCCTGCCCAGCACCACCCCCCTCACCACCACCGACTCCCGCCTCATCGTGGCCGCGGGCGGCGGCGGAGCCGGCTGGGCCGGCCAGTGCACCGGAAGCCCGGGCGGAGACGCCGGCCAGCCGGGCGCGAACGCGACCTGCAACGGAGGAAACGGCGGCGGGGCGGGCACGTCCACCCACGGCGGGGCCGGCGGCACCGGCGGTGGCGGGGTGTTCGGCGGTGGGCCCGGCACGCTTGGTGCCGGCGGCACCGGCGGCGGCCCGGGCGCCTCCCTGACCGGTGGCGGAGGAGCCGGCGGCTACTACGGCGGAGGCGGCGGCGGCAACATCAACCCCTTTATTTCTCCGAGCGGGGGCGGGGGTGGCGGAGGCGGCGGCTCGTCCCTGGTCCCCGCCGGCGGCACCGGCCCCACCGTCACCAGCGCGGCCGCGAGCATCACCATCAGCTACCTCACTCCGGGCAAGCCGGTGACCACCCGCCTGATCGCGATTCCCCAGCAGGTCCGACTCGGCCTGCCGGTGGTGCTCGACGACCTGGTCTGCCCGGCCGGTGCGGGCGCCACGACCCCGCCCACCGGCACCGTGACGTTCACCGACACCACGACCGGCACGACCTTGGGCACGGCACGCCTTTTCCTCAATCTCGGACGCTGCGCCGTCGCGGGGCGCGTCGTCTTCTTCCGGACCGCCGGCCCGCACGTCATCACGGCCGTCTACAGCGGTGACTCGGTCTACCAGGGCAACAGCGGCAACCCCGAGACCCTCACGGTGACGGTGACCCCGTGATGCGGATGTCGCAGCGGCACCGATAGGCACCACCCCGAGGGGCCCTGCCGGGCGATCCGGCAGGGCCCCTCGCTGTCCCTCGGGCGGCCCCGGGCGTCAGCGGCGTCCGAACAGTCGCCCGAGCCAGCCCCCGGAGGCCCGCTCCTTGGGTGAGCAGGCGCAGCGCTGGGACTTGGGCACCCCGGCCAGCACCTGGTCTATGTGCATCCCGCACCCGGCGTAGGTCGGCTTTCCGCAGGTGCGGCAGGCGATTCGGCGGCACATGCCGCGCTCCCTTCTCGTGGCCCCCGGTGAATGGACCGGCAGGCTCAAATATACCCCCACTGGTATTTCGTCCAGTGCGTCTCGATAGCGGCGATCCTTCTGTCGACCTCTTGCCGACTCCGCCTGAAGGGCCATCAGGCTCTCGCTCTCGCCTGAAACGGCCCTGAGGTCAACTCGCCCCGCGTCGGCACGGGAGCAGACCATGCGCCTGCCTGCCTGCCTGCCTGCCTGCCTGCCTGCCGCCGTTGGATGCCGCACGAAGCCGTGAACCCCGTCCGCATCCCCGGAAAGACCTGCCGGAAGCTGGTCCCGGCGGGAGCCCGCCGGTCCGGAGTGCGATCGCCTACGGGGTCGCCGGGGTGGCGAGGCGCCGGAGTTCCTTCTTGTCCGGCTTGCCGGTGTCGGTGAGGGGCAGTGCGTCCGTGAAGTCGATGACGTCGGGCACGTACATCTCGCCGCGACCGTCGCGGACCATGGTCCGCAGCTCCTGTGCCGTCACGTTCGCCCCGGGGGCGGGCACCACGGTGGCGTGGACGCGTTCGTGGCCGCCCTCGCCGCGCACCCCGTAGACGGCGCAGTGCCGTACGCCCGGGTGGGCGTGGAGGAAGTCCTCGAGCTCGGTGGTGTACACGTGGCCGCCGACGACGGCGATCATGTCCTTGATCCGGTCGACGACGGCGAGGTAGCCGTGGTCGTCGAGCCGGCCCAGGTCGCCGGTGTGCACCCAGCCGTCCCGCAGGACCTCGGCGGTCAGCTCCGGGTTCTTCCAGTAGCCCTCCATCACGTTCTCGGACCGGACGCAGATCTCCCCGACCTGACCGGCCGGGAGCGTGTTGCCGGCCTGGTCGCGGATCTCCACCTCGACGCCGTCGACCACCTGGCCGGCGGTGCGCAGCACGTCGGGGCGGTCGGGGTCGTGCTCGGCGGAGGGCAGCACGCTGACGATCCCGGCTTCGAACTGGCCGTAGGCCTGCTGGAAGACACGGCCGAAGCCGCGGACCGCCTCGGCGATGCGCACCGGCGAGGAGGGCGTGCCCCCGTAGGTGATCTGCCGGAGGCTGGAGATGTCGGTGGACGTGGCGTCGGGGTGGTCCAGCACCTGGTAGAGCAGTGGGGGCAGCAGGAAGACGTCTGTGATGCGTTCGCGGGCGATGGTGGCCAGGATCTCGCCGGGGTCGAACGCGTAGTGGAGGACCACCGTGCCGCCGTTGGCGAGGGTGCCGTCGGCGATGAATCCGGCAGCGTGTGACAGCGGCGTGCACACCAGGTCCCGCCGCCGCGTTCCGTTGATCAGGGCGCCGAGCCAGTTGCCCTGCATCCGGGCGAAGGAGCTGCGGATGCCCTTGGGGTGGCCGGTGGTGCCGCCGGAGTGGCGGATGAAGCAGAGGTCGTCCGGCCGGGCGGCACTGGCCAGTGGCGCGTCGGACTGGGCTGCGGCCAGCGCGAGGAGGTCCTCGCCCAACTCCGGCGCCGCGTCACCGGTTTCGCCGAGGACGAGGACGTGCTTGACGGGCACCGCCGCCGAGAGGGCCGTGGCGCGCTCGGCGAGGCGGGGGTCGACGATGAAGGCGTAGGTCTCGACGTCGGCCATGATCCGGGCCTGGACATCGGCGCCCAGGCGGATGTACAGGTGGTTGAAGTGCGCACCCAGCAGGTTGACGGCGTAGCGGACCGCGACGGTCTCCGGGATGTTCCCGCACAGCAGGGTCACCGTGCGGCCGCGCTCCACGCCCCGCTCGCGCAGGGCGCGGGCGAGCCGGTACACGAGGGAGCGGAACTCCGCGGCCCCGAGCCGACGTTCGCCGCTGACCAGCACCTCCTGCCCCGGGTCGTCCGACAGTCCGTCAAGGACGATCTCCACGTAGTTGCGGAACTTGCCGTCGCCGCCGTCACCGGTGGGGTCCGCCGGGCGTGCCTCGGACGTGTTCATCGCTGCTGGTCTCCTTGTGAAGAGGACGCACGCCGACGTCCCGGGACCGGGGCGACTCGTGCACGGAGGGCCGTTTGCCCTCCATCAACTACCCAGGCCCGGGCGGGTCGTACCGGCCGGCAGGGTACGTCCGGGGGTGGTCGTCGGGGCGTGGATCCAACGCCACCCTCATCAATGACCGCTGGTGCGACCTGTTCACCGCCTACGGTGTGCGCATCGGAGTCAGTATCGACGGCCCACGTGCACTCAACGAGCGCCGCGTAGACCGGTCCGGCCGCCCCGCCTTCGACCGCATCCTGCGCGGCATCGGCAGACTCCACTGCTTGGTGCGCATCGGTGTTGCGGTCTTCGTGCTCATCGCGGAGCCTCCTGGGTCCGCCGGGCCCGGGACAGCGCCCGGGCCCGGAGATCGGGGTCAGCTGCCCCGGGTGATCTCGCGGAGATCGATGGGGAAGTCTTCGAAGAGGTCCGGCAGGGACGGCCACCGGTACGCGAAGGGGAACCTTCGGAGCAGGTCGCCGGCCATGATGTGCTCCAGTGGTTCGGGTCGTGCGGTCGTGCGTGACGCGGTCAGACGGCGGTCTCGCGCAGGGCGCTGCGGGAGACCGGGACCAGGAGGTCGACGAGCCGCTCCACGACGTCGCGCAGCAGGTCGTCGACGGTCAACATGCCGACCGGGCGGCCGTCGTCGAGGACGGGGAGCCGCCGGACGCCGGCTCTGCGAAAAGTGCGGTACGCGGTGTCGAGATCGTCGTCGGCGTTCACGGTGACGACGGAGGTTGTCATGAGGTCCCGGACCGGCCGCGCGGGGCGGGTGGCGTGGGCGAGCCCGCGTACGGTGAGGTCGCGGTCCGTCAGGATGCCCCGAAGCCGGCCGTGGTCGGTGACGAGTACACAGCCGACCGCCTCCTGCTCCATGACCAGAGCGGCCTGGAAGGCCGTCGTGGTGGGGCCGACGGTGACCGGCGGCGAGGTCATCAGGTCCTCGGCCTTCATGACGGGTCCGTCCTTCGGGTGCCGTTCAGCGAGACCGTGACGCCGGGCGGGTCGTCGAGCGTGTTCTTCACCGTGCAGTGGTGGACGACCGCGAGCAGGCCGGCCTCCCGATCGGGCGGCAGGCCGGGGGCGGTGACCTCGATGGAGACCGAGGCGATCCGGGCCGGTCGGTCCTGGGCCATGGTGTAGTCGGCGGTGACGTGGAGGCCGTCGCGGCTGAGGCCGTGCCGGTCGAGGTAGCCGCCGGCGTCATGGGCGGTGCAGGAGGCCAGGGCGCAGGCGCACAGCTCGACCGGGGTCGGCGCGGTGTCTGCGCCACCCGCGTCGAGGGGCTGGTCGACGGCCAGGGCGTGCGAGCGGACGCCGATGGCGTACAGGTCTCCCGCCACCGGGTCGACCTCGATCCGCCCGGGTCGTGGAGCCTGCGGGCGCTCAAGGCGCGCGGCCTGGCGCAGCAGCATCCCGGCCAGCTGCCGGGCCTCGGCCGCGGTGAGCGAGATCCAGACCTGGTCGGCTTCGTACGGCGCGCGGGCCGCGTCGAGCACGATGCGGCCGGTGTCCGGCAGGACTGCCGGGGCGTAGCGGGACACCGCGAGGGTCCGCCCGGAGGCGGTGCGCATCAGCTGTTGGGTGGTGGTGCGGGAGTCGTCGGTCAGCACGGCCGTGCCTCCGGTGTTCAGGGCTCGGCCCCGTGATCGGGGCCGCCACCCCCAGCAGACCGCCGTCGGGCGCGGGGCGGCAGGGTCGTTCGGCCCTCCACTGGGCCCCATCGGCCGGGCCGACGGGGGGCGTCCGGGGTGGGTTCGGCGAGGCCGGACCGGCCGCTCGGCCCGTGGGCCCAGGGCCGTTGGGCCCTCGCAGGACACCGCCGACGCGGCGGATGCTCGAATCACCGGCGCTCCCCGCCGGGAGCAGGGAGTGAACCACCATGTCCACCGAAACCGCCCTCACCACCGCCGATCTGTACCTGCTGGCCGAGGCCGGAGGTATGGCGCCGTCGCTGCACAACAGCCAGCCCTGGCACTTCCGTCCGACCCCCGACCTGTTGGGACTGGAGGTCCACGCCGACCTGACCCGGGCCGTCCCGGCCGCCGACCCCGACGGGCGGGCGCTGCACATCTCGATCGGCGCCGCCCTGTTCAACCTGCGGGTGGCCGCTGCCCACCTCGGCCGCGAGGCTGCGGTCCGGCTCCTCCCCGCCGGTGAAGGCACGCAGCCGTGCGCCGTGCTCGACCTCTCCGCACCGGCCCGGACGTCGCGGCCGTTCGGCGCCGACCTCTACCCGGCCATCGCGGGGCGCCACTCCAGCCGACAGCCGTTCACCAACCGGGACGTTCCCGAGGCGCTCGTCGCCGACCTCATCACGGCCGCCCGGGACGAGGGCGTCACCCTGACCGTGCTGGAGGAGCACGGCGTACGCCGGGTGCTGGCGCTGACCTTCGAGGCCGAGGCCCGGATCGCCGCTGATGTCACGCGTGAGGCCGAGACGCGCCGCTGGCTGCGCCTCGAACCCTCCTGCGACGGTATCCCGCTCGCCGCCCTCGGCTCGCACGACCGCGACGCCCGCGTCCCGATGCGCGGCTTCGCCGGCCACCCGCCGCGCCACACCACTCCGGCCGCACGCTTCGAAGCCCTGCCACAGATCCTCACCCTCACCACCCACCTCGACCGACAGGCCGACTGGCTGCGCACCGGACAGGCGATGGAACGGGTCTGGCTGCTCGCCACCGTCCACGGCCTGCGCGCCTCCGTCCTGCACCAGGCCGTCGAGATCCCCGACACCCGCTGGCGCCTGCGCGACCCCGCCGAGGGGCCGGCCCACGTCCAGCTCGTCCTGCGCCTCGGCTACGGTCCGCCCGGAACCGCCAGCCCGCGATGCCGGGTGGAGGACGTCCTCGACCCGCCGGAGGGGTAGCGGCCGTGTCCCAGGGCCTCGCCCCGGGAAGAGTCGGTGTCCGCCAGGTCGGGATCTGCCAGGATCCCGACCTGGAAGTCCGTCGTACCGGTCGGCCGGGGCGGGCGCCGCGAGGAGGCACGATGACCGACCTGGGTCGGCCGCGCGAGCGCGTACGGCTCCACCCGGGAGATCGCCCCGCCGGGTGAGGCACCGGTTCACCCGGTCGCGTGCTCGGGTTCGGGCGGCACGACGACGACGGGGAGGTGGGCGTGGTGGACGACCTCGGTGCTGGTCGAGCCGAGCGCGAGTCGGCCCCAGAGGCCGGCGCCGCGGCTACCGACCACCAGCAGGGTGGCGTCCTGGCTCGCCTCCAGCAGGACCTGGGTGGGGCGGCCGCGCTCGCAGCGAATCTCGACCTCCACGTACGGCTCGCCCACCTGCTGCCGCAGCTCCTCGACCGAGTCCGTCACCTCGCGGGCGACGGCATCGTGCAGGTGCGGCGACGCTTCGCTGCCCGCGTCGCGCCAGCCCGTCATGGCCCGGTCCGACGGCTCGGTGCGTCCGCCGCCGTAGGCGCAGACGGCCCGTACACCGGCCCCGCGCAGCTGGGCCTCGCGAAGGGCGAAGAGCACAGCCCGGCGGGCGGACTCCGAGCCGTCCGTACCGACCACGATCGGCCCGACGGGACCTGGCGCGGGAGTGGTGTTCATAGGGACCTCCAGGACGTGCGACCTGACTGCGGTCCGACCGGCTCGGCGGCCAGGGAGAGGCGCGGTGCGGGCCGGTCCGCTGAACTTCATGATCCTCCGGCAACCGAATGGTGGCACCTCCGTCCTCGTCCCGGCCCGCCAGGAGAGGGGACGGCTGCCCGGATCGGGACACGTGCCCGGCGTGGAGGAACGGCGCGCCGGCCGGCGGGCGGTGCCGGACCCGGAGGACGCGGAGGGCGGCGTGCCGCTCGGCGGTGGGTATCGGAGCGACGCGGTCTCGCGTCGGAGCGTCAGAGGTGGAAGCGGCGGGTCTCGCCCGGCCGGATCGTCGCCTCGCTGCCGCGCAGGCGGATCCGGGCCGGCTCCTGGCGGTCCTCGCGCAGGCTCACCGTGACCGTCCGGCGGTCGACCGCGATCGTCAGGCCCCAGTGGCCCCGGTAGCGCAGGTCGAGTTCCAGGCGGCCGAGGGCGGACGGCAGGTGGGGGTCGAGCCAGAGGGCGCCCTCGCGGACCTCCAGGCCGGTGTAGCAGCGTTGCAGCAGGTCGACCGCGCCCGCCATGGCGCCGAGGTGGACGCCCTCCGCCGTGGTGCCGTGCTGACTGTCCCGGAGGTCCGCGACCAGGGTGTCGCGGAAGTACCGCCAGGAGGCGCGGCGGTCGCAGCGGGTCAGCACCCAGGCGTGCACCACGGAGCTGAGCGTCGATCCGTGGACGGTGCGCCGCAGGTAGTAGTCGGTGCTGCGGCGCAGCAGTTCGTGGCCGGCCGGGTGGCCGAGGCGCCGCAGCAGGTCGCGGACCTCGCGGGCGGAGAACAGGTACCAGAGCATCAGCGCGTCGGCCTGCTTGGAGGCCTTGTAGCGGTTGACGGTGTCACCCTCGGCCTCCAGGATCCGGTCGAGCCGGCGCAGGTCGGGGTAGCGGCGCCGGTAGCTCTCCCAGTCGAGTTCGGCCAGCCGCTCGTAGCCGTCGAACTGGCTCAACACGCCGTCGTGGAAGGGGACGTGAAGGTGTCGGCCGACCTCCCGCCAGCGGTCCAGTTCCACGTCGTCCAGGGCGAGGCGTTCGCGCAGCTCGTCGCGGCGGTAGCCGGGCAGGGCGGCCAGGGCGTCCTGGGCGCGGGCGAGCACCCAGGAGGCCAGCACGTTGGTGTACGCGTTGTCGTCCAGGCCCGGTCGGCCCGCCCAGGGGTAGGCGTCGTGGTACTCGTCGGGACCGAGCACACCGCGGATGGACCAGCGTCCCCGGCCGCGGTCGTGGATGGCGGAGGAGGACCAGAAGCGGGCGATCTCCAGCAGCATCTCGGCGCCGGCCGTGGCGAGGAAGTCCCGGTCCCCGGTGGCCTGGTAGTACTGCCAGATGTTGTACGCGACTGCCGAGCCGACGTGCCGCTGGAGGTGGCTGTGGTCGGGCAGCCAGCGGCCGGACAGCGGGTTGAGGTGCAGCTGCTGGGACTCCTCCCGCCCGTCGGCGGCGCTCTGCCACGGGTACACCGCCCCGCGCAGCCCGAGCTCACGGGCCTGGTGGCGGGCGGCGTCGAGGCGGCGGTGGCGGTGGCGGAGGACGGCGCGGGCCAGCTCCGGGAAGCGCAGGTCGAGCAGCCGCAGCACGAACAGTTCGTCCCAGAAGACGTGCCCCCGGTACGCCTCGCCGTGCAGCCCGCGGGCCGGGATGCCGACGTCCAGGTCGACCGAGTGCTCGGAGTAGGTCTGGAGCAGGTGGAACAGGTTCAGGTGCAGCGGGCCGGTGCCGTCGAAGTCCGCCTCGATCCGGCAGCGGCGCCACAACTCGGTCCAGCGCAGGGCATGCTCGGCCAACAGCTCGTCGAAGCTGCCGGCCTCGGCGGCGAGTTGGCGGGAAGCGCGTAGCGGGGTCTCGACCGCCCGGTCGCGGGAGGTGTGCACCGCGACCGTCTTCGTCACGGTGACGGGCCGGCCCCGTTCTGCGGTCAGGGTGAGGAGGTGGGCGGCCCAGCCCTCGCGGCACTCGGTGAAGACCTCCGAGCGCTCGGTGTCCGTCCGTGCGCAAAGGGCGATCTGCAAGGGCGAGTTGGCCGCGTCGGCCGCCAGCCAGACCAGCCCTGCCGCGTCCACCCCCTGACCGGCCGGGAGGAGGTGGCGCTCGGTGAGCCCCCGGTAGCGGGCGACGCCGGTGTTGGCGACGTCGCCGTCCAGGCCCGAGCGGACCTCCAGCGGCCCGGACCAGTTCTCCGGCAGGAAGGTGCTCTCCAGCGCGAGCAGGTGCGGCCGGGCCAGGCTGGCGAGGCGGCGCTGCAGCAGGCGGGTCCGCCGCCCCAGCCCGTCGACCACCAGCGCGCGGCGTGTCAGCACACCCCGGCGCAGGTCCAGCTCCACGGTCTGCTCGGCGGGCGGTCCGGCGAACCACGCGCCGCCGGCCGGGCGGAACGTCAGCGGCAGCCAGTTCGGGCAGTTGACCAGGTCCTCGTTGGTGACCACCTGCCCCGCGACCGTCGACTCCGCCCGGTCGTAGCAGCCCGCCAGGTACGTCCCCGGGTAGTGGATGCCGTCCGCGACGCACTCCGGTGCGGCGCCCCGGCTGACCAGGTACCCGTTGCCGACCGCACACAGTGCCTCGCGCAGCCCCTCCTCGTCCGGGTCGAAGCCCTGGTAGCGGAGCGTCCACGGGTCCGGCATGTCGGGGTACCCCGCGGGCGGGACTGGTGCCACGAGGTGACCTCCCGTGCCGACTGGCCTGCCTCCAGTCTGCGCAGCGCGGCGCCGCGCCGCTCGCCGCCCGGCTCAGCCACCGGTCCGCGCCGGGCCGCCCAGCGCGCGGGCGAGGAGGCGGCACGACCGGCTGCTCACTCCGCACCACGCGCGCGCCGTGCCGCCGAGGGCCCGGTACCACGCGATGCCGAACGGGAGCGCGATGGCGAACCAGGACGGGGGCGCCAGCTCACCGGGCCGCCGGGCACCCTCGCGCGCCCAGCGGCGGCACCGTTCGACGCCCCGGCGGGTCCAGGCGGCGCAGCGTTCGGCGCGCCCGGACCAACGGGCCGAGGCGCGCGACAGCGCGGTGTTCCAGCGGTCACGGCGGCCCGCCATCGTCATGCCTCCTCCCGTTCGGTCCGGTCAGTGCCCCAGGCGTGTCGCCAGCTGTCCGGGGAGGGTGTCCCGGTTCGCCCGGGTGAGGTGGATGACCTCGACGTCGGCGCGGCGCTTGAGGGCGTCGGTGAACGGGCCGTGCTGCGCCTGCACGGTGGCCACCACGTCGACGTCGGCGGCGAACAGTGCCCGGACGGCCTCCTCGAACGGACGGTGGGCCAGCTCCATCCGTCCGAGCTCGTCGACGAGCACGAGCGTCCTCGCCGACCATGCCAGGGCGGGCAGGGCCAGGCGCTCCATGACCCCCAGGTCGACGCCGTACCGTCCGACTCGGGGCGGTCCGGGAAGGTCGACATGGGCGAGCACGGCCCGCCGGCCCGACAGCGTCTCCAGGGCGAAGCCGACCCGGGCCCCGCCCGTACGGATCTCCTCCGTGGTGAAGCCGGCGGTCTCCCGGGCTCGCAGCAGTGCCGCCAGTCGGCGGATCGCGGTGGTCTTGCCGCTGCCGGGGCGTCCCTCCAGCAGGATCCTGGTCGGCATCGCGGACTCCGCATCGGGCGGTCGAGTGGTGGCCGGTCCCCGTCACCAGCGTCTCCCCCCGCGCGTTCGGGGCGCAACGCCGATCGGTGGATCGGCTGGGCCGGTAGGCCCTCCCGTCGTGGACGGCGGGGGCGGAGGCTGGAGGGGGAGCAGGGCGACTGCCGAGGAGGCGCCATGTCCACCGTCCACCCGCCGCACACCACCGCCGAGGCCCTGCTGGCCGACGGCACCACCGTCGAACTCCGGCCGCTGGGCCCGGACGACCACCGGGCGGTGCTCGACCTGCACACCGAGGGGATGTCGCAGGAGAGCCGACGCCTGCGGTTCTTCGGGGTGAGCCGTAACGCGCCGCAGCAGGCCGCCGACCGGCTGTGCGGTCCGCCGCGGACCGGTCTGCTGGCGCTCGGCGCCTGGGCGGGGGAGGAACTGGTCGGCGAGGCGGACTGCGAGCCGCTGGACGAGCCGCCGGAGACCGCCGAGCTGGCGCTCGCGGTGGCCGACCGCTGGCACCACCGGGGCGTGGCCACCCTGCTGCTGGAGCACCTGGTGCACGCCGCCCGAGCCGCCGGAATCCGCTTCTTCGAGGCCGACACCCTGTTCGGCAACCGGGCCGTCCACCAGGTCTTCGCCCACCTCGGGCTGCCCGTCCAGCGCCGCTACGGGCAGGGTGAGGTCAGGATCCGGGTGCCGCTGGAGGAGAGCGACGAGCGCTACCGCTCGGCCGTGGACGAGCGCGGCCGGCGCGCCGACGTCGCGAGCCTGGCGGCGCTGCTGCGCCCGGCCTCGGTCGCGGTGGTCGGGGTGTCCCGGCAGGCGGGCTCGGTCGGGCGGACCGTCCTCGGGAAGATCCGGCGGGGCGGCTTCGCGGGCGAGGTCTGGGCGGTCAACCCGCACGCCCGGGAGATCGACGGCCGGCCCGCCTACCCGTCCGTCCGGGCGCTGCCCGCCGTACCCGACCTCGCGGTGCTGGCCGTCCCCGCCGGCGCCGTCCCCGGAGTGGCCGAGGAGTGCGGCCTCGCCGGGGTCCGGGCGCTGGTGGTGCTCACCTCCGGCCTCGGGGCGGAGGAGGCCCGCGGGCTGATGTGGGCCTGCCGCCGGCACAGCATGCGCCTGGTCGGGCCGAACAGCCTCGGCATGGCCCAGACCGACCCCGCCGTCCGGCTGGACGCCGAGTTCGGCGGCGCCTTCCCGAGGCCCGGCAGTGCCGGAGTCGCGGTGCAGAGCGGCGGCGTCGGGATCGCGCTGCTGCAGCGGCTGGCCTGGCTGGGCATCGGGGTGTCGAGCTTCGTCTCGCTCGGTGACAAGTACGACGTCAGCGGCAACGACCTGCTCCAGTGGTGGGAGGCGGACGGCCGCACCGACCTCGCGCTGCTCCACGTGGAGTCCTTCGGCAGCCCGCGCGCCTTCGCCCGTACCGCCCGCCGGGTCACCCGGACGATCCCGGTGCTGACCGTGGACGCGGGGCGGTCCACCGCCGGCCGCCGGGGCGCCGCCTCGCACACCGCGGCCGCCGCCACCCCCACCGTCACCCGCGAGGCGCTGTTCCGGCAGGCCGGGATCACCGCGACCCGCAGCATCGAGGAACTCGTCGAGGCCGCCGCCCTGTTGCACGCCCAGCCGCTGCCGGCCCCGCGCGGTGCGGTCGCCGTGGTGTCCAACGCGGGCGGCATCGGCATCCTGGCCGCGGACGCCTGCGCCGAGGCCGGACTTGATCTGCCGGAACTCCCCGCGAAGCTGGGGAAGTTGCTCCCGCCCGGCGCCTGCGTCCAGAATCCGGTGGACACCACGGCGGCGGTTCGCCCCACCGAACTCGCCCTGTTCCTCCGGGCGTTGGAGTACGAGGAAGTCGTCGACGCCATTCTGGTCTGCCTGGTGCCGACGGCGCTGTGCGACACCCCGGTCCAGGGACCGGTGCGCGCCCTGCTGGAGGGCCCGGCCCGGCGCCGCGTGCCGATCGCGGCCGTACTGCTCGACCAACAGGTGCCCGTCCGCTACCGCGGCTGCGCCGACGGCGGCAGCATCCCGGCCTACTCCGACACCCTCTCCGCCGCCCGCGCCCTCGCCCATGCCCGGGACCGCGCCCGCTGGCTCGCCGAGCCGCCGCCCGAACCCGCCGCCCTGTCCGCCGGCGCCCCGGACTGTGACCGGCGCACCGCCCGCAGCCTGGTCGACGGCCACCTCACCGCCCACCCCGAGGGCGGCTGGCTCGACCCGCTGTCCACCGCCGACCTGCTGGAGGCGTACGGGCTGCCGCTGACCACCTCGGTGTGGGCCCGCGACGAGCACACGGCGTCCATCAGCGCCGCCAGCCTGCGTCGGCTCGGGCACGAGGGGAAGGTGGCTCTGAAGGCGTACTGGCCCGGGCAGGTGCACAAGAGCGCCGCGGGCGCCGTCCGCACCGGCCTGGCCACCGACGCCGAAGTGCGTGACACCTACCGGGAGTTCACGCATCGGTTCGGCGCCGGGCTGGCCGGAGCCGTGGTCCAGCCGATGGCCGCACCCGGCGTCGAGCTGCTCGCAGGCGTGGTCCAGGACCAGGTCTTCGGCCCGCTGATCGTCCTCGGCCTGGGCGGCACCGCCGCCGACGTGCTGGCCGACCGGGTGGCCCGGCTCGCCCCGCTGAGCGAGCGCGACCTGAGCACGATGATCACCGAACTGCGCAGCGCGCCACTGCTGGTGGGCGACGGCGGGGCGCCTCCCGTGGACCTCGCCGCGCTGCGGTCCGTCCTCACCCGGCTGTCCCGGCTCGCCGACGACTTCCCCGAACTCGTCGAGGCCGACCTCAACCCCGTCATCCTCCGCCCCGACGGCGCGGTCTGCGTGGACGCCCGGGTCCGCCTCGAACGCCGGCCGTCCTTCGACCCCTACCTGAGACGGCTGCGGCGCCCGGCGGCCGCCGAGGGGGAGTGAACACCGTGAAGCACAGCATTCTCGACGGAACACCGGCCGACACCTTCCCGACCGTAGAGCCCACACGTCCGCCCGGCCGCACCCGGATCGGCGACTGTATGAGCCTCCCCCAGCCTTCGGCCGGGGGGACCCCCATCGCCGTCGCCGTCACCCCCGGCACCGACTTCGCGACCGTCGCCGCGCTGCTGAGCGCCTCCCGGCGCGGCATCGTGCCCGTGGTGACCACCGACGGCACGGTCACCGGCGTGGTCGCCGTCTCCGACCTGCTGGCCGCCTACGCCGAGGAGGGCCCGCAGCAGGAACTCCTCGCCCGCGACCTCATGACCGCCCCGGTCGTCACCGTGACCGAGGGCACGAGCGTCACCGACGCGGTGGCCCTGATGGCCGAGCACTCCCTGCGCCACCTGCCCGTCGTGGACGCCGACGGCCGTCTCATCGGCCTGCTCTCCGCCCACGACCTGCTCGACGTCCTGCGCCGCGACGACGAGGCCATCCGCACCGAGGCGCTCGCCCTCGCCCTCACCCCCGGCAGCGGAGTCGTTCCCGGCTCGCTGCACATCCGCTGCGAACGCGGCCTACTCTCGGTCGGCGGCCGCATTCGCACCCGCAGCGATGCCGCCGCCCTCTGCCTGCAGATCGCCCGTATCGACGGCCTCAACGCCCTCGCCGACCACCTCACTTGGGAGCTCGACGACAGCAAGGAGACCCGGTCGCACTGATGGTGCGCCGGTCGGGCGAGCCGTCGGACGCTCAGGCCCGCAGTCCGGCCGCCCCGAGGGTGGGTCCGTCCGGCATCGGCCGGCGGGACAGGGCCACCGCAAGCTCGTGCCGCTGCCTGACGTCGGGGCCGGTCAGGGGATCAGCACCCGCCCGCCCGAGCAGTACATCTTCAGCGTCCGTGCGCCGTCGTCCCGCCCCCGGCGCGTCGTCCTGGGTCGAACCGGCCCTGGCGGCAGGGACCGTCCGGCCCTGTGCGGGGGCCCGCGGCAGGCGGACAGTGAAGGCGGGACCACCCGAGGAGGAGTGAGGACGATGCAGCACCGCAGCGTCGACGACGTGATGACCCGTGAGGTCGTCACCGCCCGGCCCGACACGCCGTTCAAGGAGGTTGCGGCGCTGTTCCACCGCAACGACATCACCGCGATCCCGGTGACCGACGACCAGGGCCGCCCGCTCGGCATGGTGTCGGAGGCGGACCTGATCCGCAAGGAAGCCGTGCTGCCTGATCCGGAGGGCCGTTACCCGGGCCGCTGGCTGGATGCCAAGGACCGGGCCCGCGCCGAGGCCGAGACCGCCGGCGGGCTGATGACCAGTCCCGCCGTCACCGCCCGTCCGGGCTGGTCGGTGGCGGAGGCCGCCCGCGCGATGGACAAGCACAAGGTCAAGCGGCTGCCCGTGGTGGACGAGATCGGCCGTCTGGTCGGCATCGTCAGCCGCCGGGACCTGCTGCAGGTCTTCCTGCGTCACGACGCGGCCATCCGGGACGAGATCAACCACGACGTGCTCGGCCAGACCCTCTGGCTCGCCCCCGGCGACGTCCAGGTGGCGGTGCACGACGGAGTGGTCACGCTGAAGGGGCGGCTCCCGCGTCGCAGCCTGGTCCCGATCACCGAGCAGCTCTGCCGTGCCGTGGACGGCGTCGTCGCCGTCCACCAGACGCTCGACTGGACCGAGGACGACACCAGCCCCCGGCTGGAACACCCTCGCGCCCACCACGCCGCTTCCTAGGAGGCCGCCATGACCAGCACACCGAGCACGGTCGCCGACGTGATGACCCACGCCGTGGTCGCCGTCGGCCGTGACGCGGACTTCCGCGAGGTCGCCGAGACCCTGCAGCGCTGGCAGGTCAGCGCCGTCCCGGTGCTGACCGGCGACGGCCGGGTGATCGGGGTGGTCTCCGAGGCCGACCTGCTCAACGCCCGGGACCGCGACGGCGAGCGCGCCGACGCGCTGACGGCCGGGCGGATGATGTCCGTCCCGGCGGTCACCGTGCACCCCGGCAGCCCGCTGGGCGAGGCCGCCCGGGCGATGGCCCGCGGCCACCTCAAGCGCCTCCCGGTCGTGGACGGTGAGGACTACCTGGTCGGCATCGTCAGCCGGGGCGACCTGCTGAAGGTCTACCTCGGTGACGACCGCGAACTCGCCGACCGGGTCCGCTTCGAGCTCGTCGCCATCCTCGGCCCGGGCGCCGCGGTGGACACGGACGTCCGTTCCGAGAACGGCCGGATCACCCTGACCGGCGACCTGCCGGACGCCGTTTCCGCCGGCATCCTGGAGCGCCTGGTGCGCTCCGTGCCCGGCGTGGTCGGCGTCGAGCTCCGGCTCGCCGCCCCGGCCTGAGGGGGGTCTGGGCCATGCTGGCGCCCGCCGGGGTCGACGGTTCCCCGGAAAGCCTCGCCGCCGCCCGCTGGGCCGACCTGCTCGTGCCCGGCCGCACCGGGCACCGCCTGGTCCGGGGCACCCGGGCGGTCGTCCACCGGGCCTGCTGCCCGATCGCCGTCGTCCTGCGTGGCTGAAGCGGTGCGCCCCACGGCGCGGACGCGCAGAATCGGTGGTGCCACCGACCGCGCACCTCCAGGGAGCAGGCCATGGACACGCCCCAGCCCGTACGGGTGTTCCTGCTGGACGACCACGAGGTGGTCCGGCGCGGCGTCCGCGACCTCCTGGAGGCCGAGGAGGACATCGAGGTCGTCGGTGAGGCCGCCAGCTGTGCCCAGGCCCTCGCCCGGGTGCCCGCGCTGCGTCCGGACGTCGCCGTGCTGGACGTGCGGCTCCCGGACGGCGACGGTGTGAGCGTCTGCCGGGACCTGCGCGACAAGATGCCCGAGCTGGCCTGCCTGATGCTGACCTCCTTCGACGACGACGACGCCCTGCTCGACGCGATCATGGCCGGGGCGGCCGGCTACGTCCTGAAGCAGGTCAAGGGCGCCGAACTGGTCAGCGCCGTCCGGACGGTGGCCTCGGGCCAGTCCATGCTCGACCCGGCCACCACCCACAAGCTGATGGAGAGCCTGCGCCACCACGAGGAGAGCGAGACGGACGCCGCGCTCGCCGGGCTCACCCCGCGCGAACGGGAGATCCTCGCCCTGGTGGGGGAGGGCAAGACCAACCGGCAGATCGGCCAGGAGCTCTACCTCGCCGAGAAGACCGTGAAGAACCACGTCTCGCGCCTGCTCGCCAAGCTGGGCGTCGAACGCCGCCTCCAGGCCGCCGTGATCGCCGCCCACGCCGAACCCGACCGGCCGCATCAGCGCCCGCACTGAGGAACCGTGGCCCGGGTGGGCCCGGGGATTGAGCCGAACGGCCCAAGCGCGACGCCGCACCCCGGCCGCACGGTGGAAGTGCCCCACCCTCCCGCCACGGACGACGTGCCCGCCGAGCGCCCCGCCCGCGGCGAGATCGAGCCCGACGAGTACCGCACCCGCTGGACACCCTGCGCGACGGCGCCAAGCCGTCCGCCTCCGGCCGACCGTCCTGGGGAGACCGCCATGCCCACCCTCGCCCTCGACGCCGCGGCCCTGGAGAAACTCGTTTCCGCCGCGGTCGCCGCACCCTCGATCCACAACAGCCAGCCCTGGCGCTTCCACCTCCAGCCGGACACCTCCACCCTGGAGGTCCGGGCCGACCGCGGCCGCGCCGTCCCGGCCGCCGACCCCCGGGGGCGGGCCCTGCACATCTCCGTCGGCGCGGCCGTCCTCAACCTGCGGGTCGCCGCCCGCCACCTCGGCTGGGCGCCCGAGGTGCGCCTGCTGCCCGACCCGGCCGAACCGGACCTCCTCGCCGCCGTCCGGCTCGACGGCGCGGCCGCCGCGCCCGTACCGGGCTCCGAGTGGCTGTACGAGGCGATCTGGCGCCGGCACTCCATCCGCACGCCGTTCACCGGCGAGCCGGTCCCGCCGACCGTCCTCGACGAACTGGTCGGGGCGGCCGGGGCCGAGGACGCCGCCCTCCACCTGCCCGACCACGCCGAGACCGCCCGCCTGCTCCACCTCACCGCCGAAGCCGAGCGCCGCAACACCACCGACGAGGCCCAGCGCACCGAGAGCCGCAGCTGGATCCGCACCGGCGACGCCCCGCCCTACGGCGTCCCGCTCGCCGCGCTCGGACCCCAGGACCTGGCCGGCCACCTGCCCGTGCGGGACTTCACGGCCATCCACGCCGCCGAGCACCAGGCCCCCGCGCTCTTCGAGCACGAGCCCCTCATCGCCGTCCTCGCCACCGAGCACGACACCCCCGAGGACTGGCTGCGCGCCGGACTCGCCCTGGAACACGTCCTGCTCGCCGCCACCGTCCACGGCGTCCGCGCCTCCCTGCTGCACCAGGCCATGGAGTGGCCCCACCTGCGCCGGGAGGCCCGCGACCCGCACCGGGGCCCCGGTTACGTCCAGATCCTGATCCGCCTCGGCTACGGCCCCGAGGGCGCGCCGACGCCCCGGCTGGCGGTCAGGGACGTGCTGGGCCCGGAGCTGTAGCGGCCGATCGCGACGGGAGGATCGCCCATCGCGATGACGCTCAGCCGTAGAGCCGGTCGCCGTAGCGCGGTCCGTAGAAGTGCTCCAGATCCTCCAGGGCCCCGAGCAGCTCCCGCAGCTCCGCCTCAGCGGTCACTTCCGCCGGCCCGTCCGCCCACATGGCGTCACCCTCCCCGGAACTGACGATCACTCCGTGCCCAGCCCTGGCCAGGGCCCGTCCTCAGGACCCCGGCAGGGGGACTCGCCACAGCAGCTCGGTGCCGCCCTCGGGGCGGGTGCGGGCGGCGAAGGTGCCGCCCAGGGCGGCGGCCCGGTCGGCGAGGTTGGCAAGGCCGCTGCGGTGGCCACCCTCGGGGAGGCCGATGCCGTTGTCGGTGACGCTGACAGCAAGCTCCTCGGCGGCGGAGACCGAGGCCTCGACAGTGGTGGCCTTCGCGTGCCGGGCGGCGTTGGACAGGGCCTCCTCCAGGACCGCGACGGCCGCGTCCGCGATCTCGGTGGGCACGGTGGCGTCGAGTAGGCCGGTCATCCGCAGGGCGGGGGTGAAGCCGAGGGAGCGGGCGGCCCGGTCCACGACGTCGACGAGCCGGGCGCGCAGGCCGCTCGCTGCCGGTCCGGACTCGCGCAGGCGCAGGCCGAAGATGGTGGCGCGGATGGTCCTGGCGGTCTCGTCCAGGTCGTCGATGGCCCGCAGGACGCGGTCGGCCGCCTCCGGGTGCTCGATGAAACGGGTCGCGCCCTGGAGGGTCATGCCGGTGGCGAAGAGCCGCTGGATGGCCAGGTCGTGCAGGTCGCGGGCGATCCGGTCGCGCTCCTTCAGCAGCGCCACCTGCTCGGAGTCACGCCGGCGCTCCGCGAGCTCCATCGCCACCGCCGCCTGTCCCGCGAAGCCCAGCAGCGGCCCCGACTCGCCCTCCTCGAACAGTGGCGCGCCGGCCGCCCGGGCCAGCATCAGCACACCGCGGATCCCGCGCTCAGCGGTGCCGACGGGCACCGCGACCGCCGGGCCCAGGCCCTTCCAACGGGGCGGGCCGGCCGTGATCCGAGGGTCCTTCCGGACCTCCGGACTCACCACGAGGCCACCGGTACGGAAGGCCGCACCCATGAACGAGCCCTCGACCGGCAACAGCAGACCGCGGTGCTGCTCCGCACCGAGCCCGGCGGCGATCCGCACCTCCAGTTCCCCGGCGTCCGGCAGCGGGACCGCGACGACGGCCAGGTCCGCGCCGGCGATCTCGGTGGCCCGGGCGAGCAGCAGGTCCAGCACCTCCTGCTCGGCGCTTCCCGACAGCAGGCTGCTGGTGACCTCGGCGCTCGCCTCCAGCCAGCGCTGCCGCTGCCGGGCCCGGTCGTAGAGCCGGGCGTTGTCGATCGCGACCCCGGCGGCGACGGCGAGGGTGGCGAGCACCGACTCGTCCTCCTCGTCGAAGTCGCCGCCGCCGCGCTTCTCGGTCAGGTAGAGGTTGCCGAACACCTTGTCCCGGATCCGGATCGGCACCCCCAGGAAGCTGTTCATCGGAGGGTGGTTCGCCGGGAAGCCGTAGGAGGCCGGGTGGTCCGAGATGCGGGCGAGGCGCAGCGGCTCGGGGCGGCGGATCAGCTCGCCGAGGATGCCGTGACCGGACGGCAGGTCGCCGATCCGCTCGACCTGCTCGTCGGTGACACCGACCGGGATGAACTGGGACAGCCGCTGGTCCTCGCCGATCACGCCCAGGGCGCCGTACTCGGCGTCCACCAGGGTGACCGCCGCCTCCACGATGTGCTGCAGGGCCTGGGACAGCTCGAGGTCACGCCCGACCGCCAGCACCGCCTCCAGCAGGCTGTGGACACGGTCGCGCGTGCCCCGGGCGGCGTCCAGCCGGGCCTGGAGCTCCTCCAGGAGCTCGTCCAGCCGCAGCTTCGGCATGGGAACGCCCGTCTCCGAGGCGCTGGTCTCCGATGAGCTGCCCAAGGAGTCCTCCACGGCTCGCCCGATGCCACTGACCAGCGTAGGCGCGCGAGCCGTGCCCTGCCGGACACCGAAGGGGCCCATCGGCCCAGCGGAAGGACCCCGGCGGGCTCTGGCGGCGGGCCCGGCGGCGTCGGAACCTGGAAGGGCGAGCGGAACCGGCCCGGCCCCGCCACCCCGAGAGAAGTGATCAGGGCATGAAGGCGCTCACCTACCACGGCCCCGGCCGTCGTACCTGGGGCGACGTCCCCGACCCGGTCGTCCGCGCCCCGGAGGACGCCGTCGTCCGGGTGGACGCGGTCACCATCTGCGGCACCGACCTGCACATCCTCAAGGGCGACATCCCCGAGGTCGAGCAGGGCCGTGTCCTCGGCCACGAGGCCGTCGGCACCGTCACCCGGACCGGACCGGGCGTGCGCACGGTCACCGCCGGCGACCGCGTGCTGGTCTCCTGCATCTCCGCCTGCGGTCGCTGCGTCTACTGTCGCGGTGCGACCTACGGCCAGTGCACCGGCGGTGGCGGCTGGATCCTCGGCCACCTGATCGACGGCTGCCAGGCCGAGTACGTCCGCACCCCCTTCGCGGACACCTCCCTGTACAAGCTGCCCGACGGTGTCAGTGACGAGGACGCCCTGTTGCTCGCCGACATCCTGCCCACCTCGTACGAGGTCGGGGTGCGCAACGGCCGGGTCGGCCCGGGCGACACCGTCGCGATCGTCGGCGCCGGGCCGATCGGGCTCGCCGCGATCCTCACCGCCCGCCTGTACAGCCCCTCCCGGATCATCGCCGTCGACCTCGCCCGGAGCCGCCTCGACGCCGCCAAGCGCTTCGGCGCCGACACGACGCTGACGGTGGCCGAGGCCACCCCGGAGGCCGTCCGCGAGCTGAGCCGGGACGGGCTCGGCGTGGACGTCGCGGTCGAGGCGGTCGGGGTGCCCGAGTCCTTCGAACTCTGCACCCGCCTGGTGCGCCCCGGCGGCCGGGTCGCCAACGTGGGCGTGCACGGCGAGCCCGCGGTGCTCCACCTGGAGGACCTCTGGATCCGCGACGTCACCATCACCACCGGGCTGGTCGACACCGACAGCACCCCGCTGCTGCTCGACCTGCTGGCCGCCGGCCGGCTGGACGTCGCCGGACTGGTCACCCACCGCTTCGGGCTCGACGAGATGCAGGACGCGTACGACGTCTTCGCCGATGCGGCCGACAGCGGAGCCCTCAAGGTCGCGCTCTTCAAGACGTGACCCTGTCCGCAGAGGAGTCGCAACCATGAGCGAACGCCCCGACCCCGTTGCCATCGCCCGCCGGATCGTCCAGCGTCGCGACCAACTCGGCCTGAGTGAAGGGACGCTGGCCTACCGGGCGAACATGACACCGGCCTACCTGCGCCAACTCCTGCAGACCGGGCCCGAGTTCGACCCACCGGCCTTCGTCCGGATCGCCACCGCCCTCGGGACGGCCTGGCCGGAGCTGCTGTCCGGCCACCGCCCGGACGCACCACCGGGACAGGCCGACGCCGACCCGCGTCCACTGCTGCTCCACCTGACCGAGGCGCAGTGCTGGGAACTGCTCGGCACCCACGGCGTCGGCCGGGTCGGTCTGCCCGTCGGGCCGGCGCCCGTGGTGCTCCCGGTGAACTACGCGGTCGACGCCCGGACCATCGTCTACCGCACGTCCCCCAGGGGTACTGCGGCCCCGGCCGAGGGCTCGCCCGCCTCTTTCCAGGTCGACCACATCGACGACCACCGCAGCCTCGGCTGGAGCGTCCTCCTCCTCGGCGAGGCCCACCGCGTCGACGACCCGGAGGAGGAGCAGCGGCTCTCCGCCCTGCCGGGCGCCACACCCTGGGCGGGCGGCGCCCGCCCGCTGTGGGTGCGCATCAGCCCGAGCGAGGTCACCGGCCGCCGGATCGGCACGGGGTGAACGGTCGGCGCGTTCGGGCCGCTGTGGCGCCGACGCGTACCCGCAGGACGGGTTCGAGGCCTCCGGCCGGCCGGATTCGCGGGTCGCCTACTGCGGCAGCAGCACCGCGACCCCGGTCACCCGGTCCGCGGCGAGGTCCGCGAGCGCGGTGTCCGCCTGCCGCAGCGGGTAGCGGTTGACGCGGACCACCGGGCGGGTCCGGGCGGCCTCCGCCAGGAACGCCCGGCCGTCGGCCCGGGTGTTGGCGGTGACGCTGCGCAGGGTGCGTTCCTGGAAGAGGTGGCGCTGGTAGTCGAGCGCGGGGATGTCGCTGAGGTGGATGCCGGCGACCGCGAGGGTGCCGCCGCGGTCCAGCGCGGCCAGGGCGACCGGCACGAGTTCGCCGGCCGGGGCGAAGAGGATGGCGGCGTCCAGCGGTTCCGGGGCGGGGTCGTACGAGTCGCCGGCGAACCGGGCGCCGAGTTCCAGCGCCAGCCGCCGGGCCGCCGCACCCCGGGTGAACACGGCTACCCGGGCGCCCCGGGCGAGGGCGATCTGGGCGGTGAGGTGGGCGGACGCGCCGAAGCCGTAGATCCCCAGGAGCCCGCCGGGCGGCAGGTCGGCCCGTTGCAGGGCCCGGTAGCCGATGATCCCGGCGCACAGCAGCGGGGCGAGCTCCTCGGCGGGCGGGCCCTCGGGCAGCCGGTAGGCGAACCGGGCGTCGGCGGTCAGGTGGCCGGCGTAGCCGCCGTGCCGGTCCCAGCCGGTGTAGCGGGAGTCGGGGCAGAGGTTCTCCCGCCCGGTGCGGCAGTACGCGCAGCTTCCGCAGGTCCGGGCCAGCCAGGCCACCCCGGCCCGGTCCCCGACCGCGAACCCCTCGGCCCCGGAGCCGGCCGCCCGTACCCGTCCGACCACTTCGTGCCCGGGCGTGCACCTCGGCAGCCTGGGGGCGAGGTCCCCCTCCGCCAGGTGCAGGTCCGTGCGGCACACCCCGCACGCCTCCACCTCGACCAGGATCTCCCCGGGCGCCGGCTCGGGGACCGGGCGCCGTTCCCATGCCAAGGGCCCCGGGCCCGCCGCGCCCATCGGACCCGGGTGCGTCACCACCCACGCGCCGGTCTCGCCGGCTGCCAGTCGCGTCGTGTCCATCGCCGACTCCCGCCGTCCGCCGGACCCAAGGCTGCTCCTCCCAGCCTGCGCCCGGGGCGGGCGCGGTGCGAGGCCGAGCGCGGGTCCACCGGGCGGGAGTCACGGTCCCGTGGACACGACGGGAGGGACGAGCGGTGTCGACCGGCGGGTCAGAGCAGGTGCAGCTGCTGTGCCCGGCGCACTGCTTCGGCCCTTCGGCTCGCGGAGAGCTTGCGGTAGATGCTCTTCAAGTGCGTCTTGACCGTATTGGCGGATATGTGCAGTTCGGTCGCGATCTCCTCGGTGGACAGCCACTGCGCCGCCTGGAGCAGGACGTCGCGTTCGCGCGCACTCAGCGCCACACGAGGCGGAGCCTGGTCCGCCGGGTCGGCGGCGGCATCGGCGGCGCAGGTCGGCAGGTCGGTCAACCAGCCATGGGCCAGGGCGAGTTCGGGATCACGGCGCAGCGAGCGGCGGACCCAGGGGCCCGCTTCGACGAAGAGCCGCCTCAGCTGTTCCGGCCGCGCGAGCTCCAGCGCCTGTGCCAGGAGGCGCCGCTCCGCGGCCGTGTCGCCGGCCCTGGCCTTGGCCTGTGCTCGCAGCAGGCAGATGTGCGCCCGGCTTCGGGGAGCACCGCGCGACGGCATCGGCAGGGCCGCGAGCAGGTCTGCCGCGCGCTGTTCCTGGTCCGTCGCGAGGAGCGCGTGGGCCAGGGCCTCCCGGTGCTCCGGGCGGTTCGAGTCGGCTGCGTCGAGCACGGCCACGGCTGCCGCCGCGTCGCCGTGAGCCAGGTCCGCGACGGACTCCGCGATGGCCAACTGGTCAGCGGGCCAGCCGGACGGGCCTGGTGCGTCCGTCGGAGGGCGGACCGTGTGGAGCACCGTGACCGCGGTCTTCCAGTCCCCTTGGGCCGCCGCGAGCCGGGACCGGATGACGGCGGCCGCCACCTTCGCGACGAGGTCTTCACCCGGCTCCAGCGAGGCGGTCGCGAGGTCGCGCGGGGGCTGAGTGACCGTCGGGACGTTTCGCTCGTTGCCGATGGCCGCCACCACCAGGCGCGCCAGCGCGGTTCGGCGGGCGGGCGGCGGGCCGGCGCGCTCCGCGACGGCGAGTGCCCGGCGGGCGCGCTGCTCGGCTCGCCGGAGGTGTCCCCGGTAGAGGTCGATCAGGGCGAGACGGACCAGGGAGTCCGCCTGCGGCTGCTCGGTGCCAGGCCTGCCGCACATCTCCACGGCCTGGGCGAGCGTGCTCTCGGCGGCATCGAGGTGTCCGGCACTCAGTTGGGCGGAGCCGAGGCTGGTGAGCAGCAGTGCGGGGATCTCCGGATGCTCGCCGAGCAGCCGCGGTGGTACCAGGTCCAGCCGTGACAGGGCCTCTCGCGCAGCGGTCTCCGCCGCCGCGGCGTCACCGGTCAGCCGGTTGACGAGCAGTTCCAGGAGGACCCGGCTGAACCGCGCCATCGGGCTGCTCGCCCCCTCCTGCCGGCCCAGGTGCTCGTCGGCGCGTCGCAGACCGTCGCGGCCGGCTGTGCGGTCGCCCCGGGCCAGGGCGCAGGCCGCGGCGACCAGTGTCCGGGCCGGATCCGGGAGGTCCGGCGGCATGGCGGCGAACAGGCCGGCCAGCCGGCCGCCGTCCGAGCCCGTGGCCAGGCGGCCGATCTCCAGGTTGTCCACGACCTGCTCGGAGGCGAACCGCCAGTCTCCGGCCGTGGTCGCCTGCGCCAGCGCGTCGACGAGCTCACCGGACTCGGCGAACCACCGGGCGGCCCGCCGGTGCAGTTGCTGCTCCAGGCCCGGGTGGCGAACCGGAAGTTGGGACCTGAGGACTTCGGCGAACAGGGGGTGCAGGTGGTACCAGCCGGCTCCGTCGATCCGCTCCACGAAGGCATTCGCGTCATTGAGCTGGACCAACAGCCGTGCGGCGTCATCGCGTTCGGTGAGGGCGTTCGCCAGGTCGGGGTGGAGGCGCTCGCTGACGGCGGCACGCAGCAGCAGATCCTGTGTGGCCTCCGGCAGGGCGTCGAGCACCTCGGTGAGGAGGAGGTCCGGGATGGAGGTCTGGTCGGCGGCGAACTCGCGGACGAACGCCGCGGGGTCGGCGGCCCGCTGCATCGCCATCGCACACAGCCTCAGGCCCGCCGCCCAGCCCTCGGTGCGCCGGTCGAGTGTCCGCAGGTCCGCGGCGGACAGCGCCAGGCCGTGCCGTTGCAGCAGGTCCGATGTCTCCGGAAGCGTGAACCTGAGGTCCGCATTGCGGATCTCGGCGAGCCTTCCGGCCGTGCGGAATCGGTGCAGCCCCGGCAGCGGCTCGCTCCTGCTCGTGGCGATGAGACGCAAGCCCGGAAACGCGTGCCGGAGGACGAACAGGACGCCGGCGGTGATCTCGGGTGAGGAGACCGTGTCGAGCTGGTCCAGTACCAGGACGGCCGGCCGAGGCGATCCGGCGAGCCAGGCCGCCAGCCGGATCAGGACGGACCGGTCCACCTCTCCGGCTCTCGCGGGCCTGCCGATGTCCTCGGGCGGCGGCATCCCGTGGTACCGGAAGGCCTCCAGGACATAGGCCCAGAAGGTGCCCGGCAGATCATCGGGCTCCACGGTCAGCCAGACGATCGGGCCGGGCGCCGGGGCCTCGGTCGCCCAGTGGGCCGCCAGCACCGTCTTGCCGGCGCCGGCCGGGCCGTTGAGGAGCGTGATCGGTCCCTCGACGCCTTCGGAGACCCGGTCGAGGAGGGACTGCCGGCGGATGAGGACCCGCGGGGGACCCGGGACGGCGAAGCGGGCCACGAGCAGGGGATCGCCGGTCGGTGCGAGGCGCGGCGGAGGTCCCGGCGGGCTGCGGGTGGCAGCCGCGGCCTTGGACGGTGTTGACGCGGGGGCCGCGCGATCGCGCATGGGGATCACCAGGCGTGGCCGGGTGCACCAGGGCACTTCCGATGGGGCCGCCGCCCATCGCGAGCAGGCCTTGCGTGAGGGCCTCGGCCTCTCTTCGTCTGACAGCTCCATGGTCACCCGCCGCGGTCACCCGCGCGAGCCGATGACGAACCCCGGCGGCAAGGCGGCCTATCACCCCCAGCGGGTGAGGCCGTGGCCCTTCGAGTTCGCTCGAATGGAGCGGGAGGGCACCTGGCTGCCGACGCGGAAGGGGACCGGTGATGGCGAAGCGTGGCTCAGAGAGCGAACGCGCGAAGGCGTGGTGGGTGGCACCGCTCGTGTTGTCGGCCCTCGCCCTCGTCTTCATCTTCGAGAACAGGGCGGAGACGTCCATCAGGGTGCTGATCCCGATCGTCACGATGCCGTTGTGGGCGGCCCTGCTGGGCATCTGGCTGGTCGGTGTGGTCGCCGGGCTGTTCCTCTCCCGTCGACGCAGGCGGTGACCCGCCCGGCCGCTCGCCCACCGCGTGTGGTGCGCCGGTGTCGTGCCCCCCGTCCTGCCCGCCGCCTGAAACGGCCCCGGAGAGTGGCAGCCGTCCCCCATCTGGTCAGCTCGCGATGCACCCGGGGGACTCATGCGCCACAACTGTTGGTAGCGATGCGCCAGCAGTTCGCCACGGACGGTTCGAAGGGCAGGGTCTGCGGATGAGAATTGTCGTCGATCTCAACCGGTGCCAGGGCTACGCGCAGTGCGCGTTCCTGGCGCCGGACGTGTTCGAGATGCATGGCGAGGAAGCACTCCTGTACGACCCCGCCTTCACCGATGCGCAGCGCGATCAGGTGCGCCGGGCCGCGGCCGCCTGTCCCGTCCAGGCGATCCTGGTCGAGGCGGACCAGGCGCGCGTCACACGCGTGGGGGCCTGAGATGCCGGTCTCCTTGCGTGAAGCGGTACAGGAGTTCCGGCGCGACGGGCGGATCGTCGTCGTCGGCGCCTCGCTGGCCGGTCTGCGGGCCGCCGAGGCACTGCGCACGGGCGGGTTCACCGGGTCGCTCACGCTGGTCGGGGACGAGCCCGACCTCCCGTACGACCGGCCACCGCTGTCCAAGCAGGTCCTGCTCGGCCGGGCGCGCGCCGACGGCACCACCCTGCCGCAGCGCAACAGCGTCGACGCGCAGTGGCGGCTCGGTACGGCCGCCACCGGGCTGGATCCGACGGCGAAGCGGGTACGCCTGGCGGACGGCGAGGAGCTCGAGTACGACCGCCTGCTGATCACGACCGGCGTCCGCGCCCGGCCCTGGTTCAACGCGGCGGAAGCGGCCCTCGACGGGGTCTTCACGGTGCGCACCAGCGCGGACGCGGCCCGCCTGGAGCGGCGGCTGGCGGCGAGGCCGCGCCGGGTGCTGGTGGTCGGTGCCGGGTTCACCGGCTCCGAGATCGCCTCGGCCTGCCGCGAGCGGGGCCTGGAGGTCACGGTCGCCGAGCGTGCCGGGGCGCCGCTGGTGGGGGCCCTCGGCGGGGTGGTCGGTGCGGTCGCCGCCGACCTGCAGCGCGAGCACGGCGTGGACCTGCGCACCGGCATCATGGTGACGGCGCTGGAGGGCGACTCCGGCGGCCGGCTCCGGCGCGCCCATCTGTCCGACGGGACCTCGCTGGACGTCGAGGTCGCGGTGATCGCACTCGGTGCCACCCGGAACACCGAGTGGCTGGCCGGATCGGGCCTGGCCGCCGGGCCTCGGGGGATCGCCTGTGACGCGGGCTGCCGGGCCTTCGACGTCCAGGGCATCGTCACCGATGACGTGTTCGTCGCCGGAGACGTCGCGCGCTCGCCCCACCCGCTCTTCGACTACCAGTTCCTCTCGCTGGAGCACTGGGGCAACGCGGTCGAGCAGGCCGGGACCGCCGCGCACAACATGATCAGTATCGGCCCGGACCGGCGGGCCCACCTGTGGGTGCCGACCTTCTGGTCCTCCCAGTTCGGCGTCAACATCAAGTCCGTGGGCGTGCCCAACATGGGCGACGAGATCGTCATCACGCAGGGCTCGCTCGCCGAGCGCCGGTTCGTCGCGGTCTACGGGTACCGGGGCCGGATCATCGCCGCGGTCGCCTTCGACCAGGCCAAGTGGTTGGAGTTCTACCGGGAGCAGATCGAGGTCCGCGCACCCTTCCCACCGGACTACGCCACCGTCGACCGCCAGCCGGGCGGGATGCGGACGGTCCCGGCCGAGTTCCCGGACCCCTCCCTGCCCAGCCACGGCGCGACCGTGACCCTCACCGGCCACGATCCCAGCGAACGCCGCGTCCAGTTCACCCCCGCACGCGCCTGACCGCCGCCCACCCCTCAGGAGACCGTTCCATGACGCCGGGCACCTTGCTCCAGCAGATCACCGACTACGCCAACCGCGCGAACCCCTACCCGTTCTACGCCGAACTCCGCAAGACGCCCGTGGCCCGTCAGGACGACGGGTCGTACCTGGTCGGCGGCTACTACCAGGTCCGCAGCCTGTTGCACGACCCGCGGATCAGCTCGGACGCCCGCAACCTGGTCGGGCAGGACGGCAGGGGCCTCCAGGTGGAGGAGGAGGCCGGCGTGCCGCCCTCCATGCTCCGGCTCGACCCGCCCGAGCACGACCGGCTGCGACGCATGGCCATGCGCCCGTTCGGCCCGCCGCACACCCCGAGGCGGGTGCACGAGATGCGCGGTGAGCTGGCCCAGATCGTCTCCGGGATGATCGACGACTTCCAGGGCAAGGACCAGGTCGACCTCGTCGACCACTTCGCCTACCCCTTCCCGGTCACCGTGATCTGCCGGCTGCTGGGCGTCCCCCGCGAGGACGAGCCCCGCTTCCACGTCTGGGCCGACACCATCGTCGCCGGCGCCGACCCCACTGCGGGCGAGGACTATGCGGAGCGGCAGCGCGCCATGCATCAGGCCAGGATCGAGCTCGGCCGGTACCTGGCCGGACTCGCCGAGGACCATCGCCACAGCCCCGGCGACGACCTGCTCTCCGGGCTCGTCACCGACCACGGCCCGGACGGGCAGATGTCCACGATCGAGCTCATGAGCACCAGCATCGTGCTCCTGATCGCCGGCCACGAGACCACGGTCAACCTGATCACCAACGGGATGCTCACCCTGCTCCGGTACCCGGAGCACCTCGAACGGCTGGTGAAGGAACCGGACATCGCCGTCCCGATGATCGAGGAACTGCTGCGCTACGAGCCCCCCGTCCACCTGGCGCCCCCGCGGGTCACGCTGGCCGACATCGACATCGCCGGGACCGTCGTCCCCAAGAACTCGACTCTCTGGCTCGGCCTGGCGTCGGGCAACCGGGATCCCCGGCGGTTCGACGACCCCGACCGCTTCGACCCCGACCGCCGGGACATCCAGCACCTCGCCTTCGGCAGCGGCATCCACAGCTGCTTCGGAGCCCCGCTCGCCCGCCTGGAGGCCCAGCTCGCGCTGACCGAGCTGGCCCGCAGGCTGACCAACCCCCGGCTCGTCGCAGACCCGCCTCCCTACCGGCCGAACCCGCTGCTGCGCGGGCCCCGCCATCTCGAGGTCGCCTTCGACGGTGTTCGGAGCTGACCGCATCACCCGGCAGGGGTGATACCGGAGCCGGGCAGCCTGCTGACCATCGGACGTACCGGACGGGGCGGCTCGTCCGGTGGTCGGTTGCGAGGCGGTCATGAAGGCCGTGAGGATGGAACCCGGGAAGAGCGGGTCGGTGCCGCTCCAAGCGGTCCTCGACCTCGTGCCCTGAGGGAGCTGAGCGACATGGGCGAGACGAGGTACCCGCCGATCTCCGACTACGCGTTCCTGAGTGACTGCCACTCGGTGGCGCTGGTGAGCCGGGACGCGTCCGTGGAGTGGGCGTGCTTCCACCGGTTCGACGGGCGTTCGGTGTTCGCCCGGATCCTGGACCGGGACCGGGGCGGGTACTTCCGCATCGCCCCGGTCGCGGATTTCACCACCACCCGGCGCTACCTGCCGGACACCAACGTGCTGGAGACCCGCTTCGAGACCGCCACCGGTGTCGTCACGGTGACGGACTGCCTGCCGGTGCGGGAGGACCTCACCCGCCCCGGCCACCCGGAGCGCCGTCCCCCGGGCAACCTGCTGCTGCGCCGGGTGCGCGGCGAAGCCGGCACCGTCGAGCTCGGCCTGGAGTTCGCGCCGAGGCTCGAGTACGGGATGACCACCCCGTACATGGACGCGTCCGGCGAGGACCTGGTCGTGGTCACCGGCGGCCCGGACTCGCTCCTGCTGCAGAGCGGGTTGGCGCCTCTGCACCTCACGCCGACCGGGGAATGCACGGCCCGGGCGACGGTGACCGAGGGCCAGGTGCGCCATGTCGCACTCACCTACGCGCAGGCCGGAGGGCTGACCGTCCGGCGGTTCTCGGAAGCCGAGCTGACCGGACGGCTGGAGGAGACGATCGCCTTCTGGACCCACTGGGCCGCCCGCTGCACCTACCAGGGGCCGTACCGGGAGGCCGTGGTGCGCAGCGCGCTGGTCCTCAAGGGCCTCATCTACGACGAGACCGGTGCGCTGATCGCCGCACCCACCACCTCACTCCCCGAGGGGATCGGCGGTGAACGCAACTGGGACTACCGCTACGCCTGGCTGCGCGACTCGGTCGCGATGCTGGCGAGCCTCGGCGGCATCGGGTACTCGGAGGACGCCCTGCACTTCGGTGAATGGCTGCTGCGCTCCACCTCCGGCCGGGCCGAGGACCTGCAGATCATGTACGGCATCCACGGGGAGCGGCTGCTGCACGAGGTCACGCTCGACCACCTGGAGGGCTACCGGGGCTCGCGCCCGGTGCGGATCGGGAACGGAGCCTGGAACCAGGTGCAGCTCGACACCTACGGCGAACTGCTCACGGCGACGTACCTCATCGTGCGGCTGCGCGGCGTGTCGGCGGTCGCGCACGAGAGCGGCCCCTTCCTCCGTTTCCTCCGCAACGTGGTGGAGCTGAACATCCGGCGCTGGCAGGAACCGGACGAGGGCATCTGGGAGATCCGCGGCGGGCGGCGGCACTTCGTCTTCTCCAAACTCATGGCGTGGGCCGCTGTCGACTGCGGCATCCGCCTGCTCGACCTGTTCCCCGGCCTGGCCCCGGACGGGGACCTGCGAGAACGCTGGGTGCGCGCTCGCGCGGAGATGCGTACCGCCCTGGAGACGCGCGGGGTGGATCCCGAGACCGGCGCGTTCGTCCAGGCATTCGACCATCCGGAGCTCGATGCGGCGGCGCTCCAGGTGAGCCTGCGCGGATTCCTGCCCCCCGACGACCCCCGCGTCCTCGCCACCATCGACCGGGTCGAAGCCGAACTGACACGCAACGGCCATGTCCACCGCTACCTCGCCGAGGACGGTCTGTCGGGCGAGGAGGGCTCGTTCGTGTTCTGCACGCTCTGGCTGGCCAGCGCCCTCGCCCGGGCCGGACGCACCGAGGCGGCCGAGCAGTACCTCAACCGCGTCCTCGGCTGCGCGAACGACCTCGGGCTGCTGGCCGAGGAGATCGACCCCGCGACCGGCGAGCAACTCGGCAACTTCCCGCAGGGCTTCAGTCACCTCGGCGTGATCGGCGCAGCGCTGAACCTGGCATACGCGAAATCCGGGGGCGAGGTCGGAAAGCTTCTCGCCACGTTGACCGGGCAGCCATCGGGGTGATCGTCGGTGGTGCCGACGTGGCGGAGCACCCCCGTCGTCCTACCGCGCCGCAGCATGAGGATCATGCAACCTGACGGACCGCCGGGCGCCGCCCTGCGGACACCCCGTGCCGCCGGGGCGGCGGGCGTCCTCTCCGCCCTGCTGCTGGCCGCGGCCATCCTCCTGTTCCGCAGCGCGCTTCCGACCGACGCCGCCGATGCGACGGCCTGGTTCGGCGACTCCTCCCACCGGGACTCCCTGCAGGCGGCCCTGGACATGCTGCCGTTCGCCGGAATCTTCTTCCTGTGGTTCATGGGGGCGACGCGGGACTACATCGGACCGGCCGAGGACAGGTTCTTCGCGACGCTCTTCCTGGGCGGCGGGTTCCTGTTCGTCGTCGTGCTGTTCGTGATCGCCGCGACCGCGTTCGGCACCCTGACCGCGGTCTACAACCCCCATTCGGCCGTGCAGCCCGAGCTGTGGGAGCACGACCGCCGCGCCGTCCTCAGCCTGCTCTCCAGCTACGCCACACGGATGGCCGCCGTCTTCACCATGTCCACCACGACGATCGGGCAACACCTCGGCATCTTCCCGCGCTGGCTCGTCTGGCTCGGGTACCTCGTCGCCCTGGGGCTGTTCTTCGTCGTCAGCAGTGCCGCCTGGTTCGTGCTCGCCTTCCCGCTCTGGATCCTGGCCCTCAGCTGCTACATCCTGGCGGTCAACCTCCGTCCGCGACGAGCGGAAACCCACACGTCGTGACAGGCGGGAAACCAGCGGCCGAGCGGCAGCCCGCGGATACCACCGGTTCCCGGAACTGTCGGGGGTGATCCGTGACACGCCGCACCCCCGAAGGGGAACCAGACGCCCGGCGGCCGCCGGAACCGGTTCGGACCAACTATGTCGGCGCCGTCTACGGCTCGCTGCTGGCGGCTTCGGTGGTGGCCGGAGCCGGGACGATCGGCAGCCCGTTTCCGCGGATCCAGCTCGTGGTGCTGCTCCTCGCCACCGGCGTGGTCTTCTGGGCCGCGCACGTCTACGCCCACCTGGTGGGGGAGTCGATGGTCCACCGGGCCCTGACCCGGGCGGAGATCTCGCGGGTCTGTGCCGCCGAGCGGCCGATCCTGGGGGCCGCGGTGCCTCCGGCCGCTGCCGTGGCGATCAGTCCGCTTCTGGGGCTGGGGTTCCCGGGCACGGCATGGCTGGCCCTCGGTGTCGCCGTGGCCGAGCAGGTCGGCTGGGCCAGTGCCGGGCTGGTCCGGGCCGGCACCCCGTTGCATCGGGTGGTGGCCGCCGGTGTCGTCAACCTGCTGCTCGGGCTGGTCATCGTGGTGGTCAAGGCCATGCTCCAGCACTGACAGCCGCCCCGGCCGTACAGCAGGTTCCGGCGCTCGGCCGGGCCGGCCGGGTCGGTCGTCGAACGCGGCGGGTCAGACCAGGGCGGCGCCCCAGGCGCGGGCGCGGTCGAGCTCCCCGGCGCGCAGCGGGCCGTCGGTGCCCTCGACGATGAAGCCCTCGGGCTCGGCGACCACGTCGTAGTTGTGGCGGGACAGCCGCTGGGCGATGCCCTTGGCGGCGCCGCCGGATCCGGGTGCCGCGCCCCGGGTGTCGAACGCGGCGGCGTAGGTGCCGGGTTCGGTCTTCGGGAGGCTGTGGAACCAGGAGCGCAGGCCCGGCCCCTCGGCGGCCGCCTGGGCCTCGGCGGTGGCGTCCTCGTGGCCTTCCCTGTGGTTCTCGGCCGCGACGGCCACCAGGCGGCTGAGCCCGGAGGACATACCGTGCATGTGGGTCGGTCCGCCGACCACCAGCAGGTCCGCGGACCGGGTCACGTCGTTGTCGGCCTGGGTCAGCGGGAGGCACTCGACGGACGCGGAGGGGGCCGCCTCGTGGACTCCCTCGGCGATGGCTTCGGCGATCTCGCGGGTGTTGCCGTACATGCTCTCGTACACGATCACGGTGTGCATGGTGTCCGCCTTTCGTCACCACCAGGCTCGCACGACGGGGGTGGCCCGGACGTGGGCCGTTCGGGCCGAGCCGGGCCGGGCCTTGTCATGGGCGAGGACCTCCCGGACCTGGACACCGTCGCCGTGCGCGTCAGAGGTGGAAGCGCCGGGTCTCCGGCTCCACGGTCTGGCCCTCGTAACCAGCGTGTCCCTCCGCGCGTCCGGGTCGCAACGCCGACCGGCCTGGACGGGTGTCTCGGGAGCGCCGGATTCGGGCGCATCGAGGGTGTGGCGGGCCGGCACCACGAGGAAGAGCAGCCGAGGGCCGCAGCCGTGGAGTCGCGGCCCGTGTCGTCCCCGATTGACCGTCCTACGGGCCGGGCGCAGGGTAGCTTGCCTGAAAGCCGTTTGTGCGGCCCGGCTGCCCGATCGACGCGAAGTCGATGGTGTCGCAAGGAAAGTGAGCCTCGCATGTCGAACCTGCTCGGCCGCCATCGCGCCGTCATGCCGAGGTGGGTGTCGCTCTACTACGACGACCCGATCGAGATCGTGAGCGGCAAGGGGCGCCGCGTCACCGACTCCGACGGGCGCAGCTATCTCGACTTCTTCGGCGGCATCCTCACCAACATGCTCGGGTACGACGTGCCCGAGGTACGGGAGGCCGTCGAGCGGCAGCTGCGCACCGGGGTCGCGCACACCTCGACGCTGTACCTCATCCGTACCCAGGTGGAGTTGGCCGAGAAGATCGCGGAGCTGTCGGGCATCGCGAACGCCAAGGTGTTCTTCACCAACTCCGGCACCGAGGCCAACGAGACGGCGCTGCTGCTCGCCACCAATGCCCGCCGGTCCGACCAGGTGCTCGCCCTGCGCAACAGCTACCACGGACGCTCGTACGCGGCCACGGCCGTCACGGGCAACCGGAGCTGGAAGAACTCCTCGCTCTCGCCCGTCAACGTGCACTACCTGCACGGCGCCGACCGCGCACGCTTCCCGCACCTGTCGGACGAGGAGTTCCAGGCCTTCTGCGTGGACGACCTGCAGCACGTCCTCGACACGGCCACCGCCACCGACGTCGCCTGCCTGATCGTGGAGCCCGTCCAGGGCGTCGGAGGCTTCACCGCCGCACCGGACGGACTCCTCGCGCGATACCGGGAGACCCTGGACCGGTACGGGATCCTGCTGGTCTCGGACGAGGTGCAGACGGGCTGGGGCCGTACCGGAGAGCACTTCTGGGGTGTCCAGGCCCATGGCGTGACACCCCACATCATGACCTTCGCGAAGGGCCTGGGAAACGGCTTCGCGATCGGCGGTGTCGTCGCGGACGGCACGCTGATGGACGCGCTTCCGGCCAACGGCATCTCCACGTTCGGTGGCAACCCGATCGCGACGGCGGCCGCCAAGGCCACACTCGACTACCTCCTCGCCCACGACCTCCAGGCCAACGCACACCGGCTCGGCCGCCTGCTGATCGACGGCCTGCGGACCGCGGCGGATCGGCTTCCGGTCGTGCGAGACGTCCGGGGCAAGGGCCTGATGTTCGCCGTCGACCTGATCGACCCCGGCACGGGAGCGCCGAGCGCGTCGCTGGCCGCCAGGGTGTTGGAGCACGCGAAGGAGCGGGGCCTGCTCATCGGCAAGGGCGGCCTCTACGGCCACACCCTACGGATGGCTCCTCCGCTCACCCTGACCGAGGCTGAGGCCAGGGAAGGACTCGGCATCCTCGTCGACTCGCTTGCTGCCGCCTGCTGACATCACGTTGTGCGGACCCGGACGTCCTCCGAACGAGCGGTTCTCCCGACTCCGGGTCCACCCAAGGGTTGTCGGGGGCGGAACAGCAACGATGCGTCGACTGTGCGTCAGGGGTTCGTCAGGGAGGGTGAACGAGCTTGCCCCGGACATCCGGACAGGCTTTGATGAGGGACATGCACCGCTCGACACGCCACCACGACCGCCCGCCGCATAGTCGGCCGCGGATCGTCGCTGTCGCGGTCGCCACTGCCGTCCGGTAGGACCGAGCTCCTTCCCGCCGGTCACCGGCCGTGTGCGCGTGCCCGGCTCCGTTCGTCGTGCCCGCGCTGATCACCGCTCGCCCGTCCCCCGCCCCAACCGGCTCCGAGGGCAGGGGACGGGCGAGGGCTCTCATCGGCTCACACCTTTCTCGCGCCGGCGGCCCCGGAGATGAGCGGCTTCGCGCCGCGCTGCCTCCGCACCCCGCCGGCGCCTTCCACCACCCTTGGATGGGTCATGTCCGACGCTGTTCTGTCCGCCCGTACCGCCCTCGTCACCGGCGCCTCCTCCGGCATCGGCTGGGAGACCGCCCGGCTGCTCGCCGGGCACGGTGCCACCGTGCTGGTGCACGCCCGGACCACCGCCGAGGCCGAGGCGGCCGTCGCCCGACTGGTCGACGCGGGTGCCCGGCGGGACCAACTCGTGGAGCTGGCAGCCGACTTCACCAAGATCTCGGAGGTCACGGTGCTGGCCGGCACGGTGGTCAAGCACTACCCGGCGCTGGACCTGCTGGTGAACAACGCCGCCGTGATGGCGCCCGAGCGCTGCACCCTCACCGACGACGGCAACGAGGTCTCCCTGCAGGTCAACTTCCTGGCCGCGCACCTGCTGGCGAAGCTGCTGCGCGCCCCGCTCTCGGCGGCGGGCGACGCCCGGATCGTGAACGTGTCGTCGTCCCTGCACCGCACCGCCTCGATGAACTGGTCGGATCCGCACCGGGTGAAGAAGTACTCGCGGGTCGCCGCGTACGCCCAGTCGCAGCTGGCGCTGACCATGGCGACCGCGGAGATGGCCCCGGGCGGCTCCGGCATCACCGCCGTCAGCCTCAACCCGGGCCTGTGCGACACCGCGCTGCTGCCGCTCTACGGGCGGGTCGGCGCGCCGGCGGCGGAGGGCGCGGCGGCGGTCGTCCGCCTCTGCCTGCCTGAGACGGTCGTCGCCAACGGCGCCTACTTCGACGGTGCCGTCGTCGCGCCGACCGCGGCGGCGGTCCAGGAAGTGCGCTCGGTGAAGCGGCTGGCCAAGCTCGCCGACCAGCTGGTCGGCCAGGCCGTCTGAACCCCACCAATCCGACGATCACGAGAAAGAGCACGATGTCCAAGCGCGCCCGCAAGAAGAAGGCCCGGCGGAAGAAGAAGGCGAACCACGGCCGCAAGGCCGGGCAGAGCTGACCCCGTGGACCCACCTGGTGCCGCGTGCCACCGGCACCAGGTGCACCCCTCGGCCCCTGAGGCCCGCCGTCCGGCTGTGCGGACGGGTGGGCCTCGGGGGCCGAGGCATGTCCGACGTCGACCGGTGGACGAGGGCCGGGGGCGGTTTCCGCGCGGACCGAGACGTTCGGGGACCCGCCCGGCCGCGCCGACTGATCACCGAGCCCGGGATCGGCTGTCGATTCCAGCCATGCCCCGGCGCCAATACCGCGTCAATACGACCGCCGGGCACGTCAAGGGAGCGTCAGGGCGGACGGATGGATCCTCGACCGAACCTAGTGTGATCTGCGAGGAAACGGTTCGCCGCCCGGGCGTGGGGCCTGACGGCGAACCGTTTGCCGAATCCCGACCCCGGCGGGTTCCTCCGGGGAAGGTTCGGCGGCCAGTGAAACAGGGGGAGGGGGCGCGCGGCGATGCCAGCGGGTACGTCGGGTGGTACGAGTGTCGAAGAGAAGACGGTCGTGTCGGAGAAGGCGCGACCGGAGACAGTCGCACCACTCCCCGCACCGCGCGCTCCCCATCACCGGCCCGCGCGCTCCTGGCGCAGTCGGGCCTGGTGGAACACCCCGCATCTGGTGCGCGCGCTCACCGGGGTCTGCCTGGCGGCGCTGCTCGCCGCCGGCGCGGCGACCGGCAGCGTGCTGGGTGGTGCCCGGGACGGCACGGACGTGATCGGACACCAGGCCGCCCCCCAGGTGGTGCGCTCGGCCGACCTCTACTTCGCGCTCAACGACATGGACGCCCAAGCGGCCAACCTGCTGCTGTTCGGCGCCGACCCGGACTACACGGCGCTGCGCAAACAGACCCTGGACACCTACGAGCAGCGCCGCACCCAGGCCGACAACGACCTTCAGCGTGTCGCGGAGGCGGTAGCCGGTGATGCCGCCGGGCAGCGGGCCGTGCAGACCGTCATCGGTGAGCTCGGCCAGTACGAGGCCCAGGTGGCCCGTGCCCAGTTGCTGGAGGAGCAGGCCCACGCTCAGGCCGGCCGGCCCTCGGCGGACGCTCTCGCGGCCTACCGGCAGGCCACCGACCTGCTGCGTCAGCGGTTGCTGCCGGCCGTCGACGAGGTGACCAAGGCCAACGCGTCCGTCGTCGAACACAACTACAGCGACCAGCGCGACGCCCTGGCCGGCGGGTGGTGGACGATCCTGGTCTTCGGGCTGCTCGCGCTGGCCGCGCTCGGGCTGCTGCAGCGACTGCTCGCGGTGCGCTTCCGGCGGCTGGTGAACGTGCCGCTGGCCGCCGCCACCCTGCTCGCCCTCGCCGGGCTGATCACCGCGCTGACGCTGGCCTCCCGGGCGGACCACCACCTGGTGGTCGCGAAGAGCAACTCCTTCGACTCGGTGATCGCCCTCAGCCGGGCCCGCGCCGTGGCCTACGACCTCAACGCCGACGAGAGCCGCTACCTCACCGACCCCGCCCGGGCGGCCGCCTACGAGCAGAGCTACCTCGACAAGACCCAGCTCTTCGCCAGGGTCGACGGCGCCACCCTCGCCACGTACAACGACAGGCTCGCCGCGCCGGCCGACCGGCACCGGGTCGACCACGGCCAGGTGGGCTTCGGCGGGTACCTCGGCGACGAACTGCGCAACATCACCTTCCCCGGCGAACAGGACGCGGCGGAGCGGGTGCTCGCCGCCTTCCAGCAGTACCAGCGCGACGACCGGAGGATCCGCGAGCTGAACGCCCAGGGCAAGCTCAAGGAGGCCGTCACCTTCGACACCGGCCTCACCCCGGGCCAGTCCAACGCCGACTTCGACGCGCTCAGCGCCGCCCTCGACGACACCCAGGCGATCAACCAGCGGGCCTTCGAGACCGCGGTCGCCACCACCGACGACGACCTCGGTGCCACCACGGCAGGCCTCGGTGCGGCAGCCCTGGCGGCGGCGCCGGCCCTGACCGCGCTGGGAGTCCGGCCCCGCCTGCGCGAGTTCGCCTGAGCCGGTCGGCGGCGACCCGCGGACCGGGGCAGCCCGTGGGCACCGCCGCAGTCGGTGTCCTGGTTGCCGGGTCGTCGGTGGCCTCCGACGACCGGCTCTCGCCGTTCGACCCGGGTCGTCCCGTCCATCCGTGCACGACACCGCAATGACCCTGCGACGCTGCCGCCTCGTCGGCCGGCGCGACTACACCTCGATGTGCGAGCCCATGATCACCGTGCGGTCGCGGGGGAGGCCGAAGTACTCGGCGGCGTCGGCGGTGACGTAGGAGGTGGCGACGAACAGTCGCTTGCGCCAGGGCGCCATGGTCGGCGTCTTCCCGCGACGGATTTCGATCTTCGACAGGAAGTAGGAGGTCTGGTCGGGCCGGAGTCGGCCCTCGGTCTCGGCCGGGTCGAGCGTTGCCAGCGTGCTGGGCACGTCCGGTGTCTCCATGTAGCCGAATCGGGCGGTGACGTGGATGATCCCGTCCTCGGCGTACCCGAGGTCGTCGACCACGGTCCGCTGGTTCACCGGGACCCGCGGCACGGGCTCGGTCTCGATGGACAAGATCACCACGTGGTCGTGCCGGACGTGGTTGTGCTCGACGTTGGCACGCATGGCCAGTGGGGTGGACCGCTTGCCCCGGTTGAGGAAGACGGCGGTGCCGGGGACCCGGACCGCCGGCACCTGCCCGCTGTGGAGCTGGTCGACGAACTCGCGCAGCGGGCCTTCGTGCCGCTCCCGCTCCGCGGTGACGATCTCCCGGCCGCGCTGCCAGGTGGTCATGACGGTGAACACGGTGAGGCCGATCAGCAGCGGCAGCCAAGCGCCGTGCAGGAGCTTGGTCGCGTTGGCCGCCACGAACAGCAGGTCCACCGTGAGCAGCACGGTCGCTCCGACGGCGATCAGCCACACCGGCGTGTGCCAGCGGGCCCGGGCGACGTAGAAGAACAGCAGGGTGGAGATGGTGATGGTCCCGGTGACCGCCATGCCGAAGGCGAAGGCCAGGGCGGTGGAACTGCGGAAGGCGAAGACCAGGGTGAGGACCGAGACCATCAGCAGCCAGTTGATCCAGGGAACGTAGATCTGGCCGATGGTGGACTCGGAGGTGTGGGCGATCCGCATGCGCGGCAGGTAGCCGAGCTGGGCGGCCTGGGAGGTGACGGAGTACGCGCCGGTGATCACCGCCTGGGAGGCGATCACGGTCGCCGCCGTGGCGAGCAGGACCATCGGCCAGCGTCCCCAGGCGGGTGCGAGCAGGAAGAACGGGCTACTGGTGTTGGCTGGATCGGCGAGGATCAGCGCGCCCTGACCGAGGTAGCTCAGGACACAGGCGGGGAAGACGAGGAAGAGCCAGCCGCGGGTGATCGACCGGCGGCCGAAGTGGCCCATGTCGGCGTAGAGCGCCTCGGCGCCGGTGACCGCGAGGACGACCGCGGCCAGGGCGAAGAAGGCGGTGCCGAAATGGCCGGTCAGAAAGGTCAGGGCGTAGCTCGGCGAGAGCGCCCGGAGGATCTGCGGGTGGTCGGCGATGCCGGCTGCGCCGCACGCGCCGATGGCGACGAACCAGGCGATCATCACGGGTCCGAACACCTGGCCTACTGCCGCGGTTCCTCGGCGTTGCACCAGGAACAGCACCACGATGATCGCCGCGGTGAGCGGTACCACGGCGCTCTCCAGGGACGGCTCGACGACCTTGAGCCCCTCGACCGCGGACAGCACCGAGATCGCCGGGGTGATCATGCTGTCGCCGAAGAACAACGAGGCGCCGAAGATGCCGAGCGCGGCCAGGACGGCGGTGGTCCGGCGGCCCCGCTGCGCGCCCGATCGCCGTAGCAGGGTGATCAGCGCCATGATGCCGCCCTCGCCGTCGTTGTCGGCGCGCATCGCCAGCAGCACGTAGGTGACCAGGACGATGACCACCACCGACCAGAACACGAGCGACACCACCCCGTACACGTTCTGCGTGGTGACCGGGACGGGGTGCGGGTCATGCGGGTTGAACACGGTCTGGAGGGTGTAGATCGGGCTGGTTCCGATGTCCCCGAAGACCACGCCGAGAGCCCCGACCACGAGCGTGAGGCCCGCCGTCCCCTGCGCAACCGGACGGTGTGCCTGCGGCGGTCGCGATGCGGAGCCGCGATCGGCCATGGTGATCCTCCTCCGTGCGGGGCGCCCGGCGCAGTCCTGCGGTGTTGGGGCGGACGATACCGATCCCGCACCGCCAAGCGGCCGAGGCGTGCGACGTTTCGTCTCGACAGGGCGGCGATTGCACTGGGGCGCACGCGCTTGCGCGGCCCGGGCGGAGAGATCAGGTCGAGGGCGTGCGGGCTGCACACCCTCGACGAGGCGGCCCGGTCCACTGTCAGGACCGGACGGCCGTGCCCGCCCAGGCGCGGTTGCCGAGCAGGGTCTTGATGTCCGAGGCGAGCCCGTTGTCGGGGTTCACCCGGAAGCCGAGCTCGTAGAGGGTGTTCTTGTCCCAGTTGGTGGTGAGCAGCCGCACCGGGACGTCGCCGGGGTGGGCCTGGAGGGCGAGTTTGAGTTCGGTGACCGTCTCGGGGGTGATCCGAGCGGCCGGGACGGTGATCTGGACCGGTGGCTTGGTGCCGAGTTCGGCGGAGGAGACGTCGAGGGTGGTGATCTCCTGCCCGAAGACGCTCAGCGACCCGTCGCGCTCGTTGAGGCGGCCGCGGACCGAGATCACGTTGTCCTCGACCATCTGCTCGGCCATCAGGTTGTAGGTCGCCGGGAAGAACAGCACCTCGACCGAGCCGTCGCGGTCGGCGACGGTGATGATCGCCCATGCGTTGCCGGCCTTGTTGATCCGCCGGTCGACGCCGGTGATCAGGCCGGACAGCCGGACCTCGCCCTCGGAGCGGCCGGAGCCGAGCAGCTCGGCGATCGAGGTGTCGCGGTTCTGGGAGAGGATGTGCTCGGCGCCGTCGAGCGGGTGGCTGGAGACGTAGAGGCCGAGCATCTCGCGTTCCAGGGACAGGAGTTGACGGCGGGGCCATTCGTTCTCGGTGAGCTGGAAGTCCAGCCCGATGCCGGGCCCGCCGTCGTCGCCGGTGTCGAGCGCGCCGAACAGGTCGTCCTGCCCGATGGCCTGCTGCTTCTTCACCCCGGTGACGGCGTCGATCGCGCTCTCGTGGACGGTGCTGAGCGAGAGCCGGGTGTGGCCGAGCGAGTCGAAGGCGCCCGCCTTGACCAGGGAGTCGACGGTGCGCTTGTTGCAGACCACCAGCTCGACCTTGTCCAGGAAGTCGGCGAAGGAGGTGTACTTGCCCTTCTCGTCGCGGGTGCGCACCAGGGACTCGATCACCGGCACGCCGACGTTGCGCACCGCCTTGAGGCCGAAGCGGACGTCGCTGCCGACGGCGGTGAAGTCGACCACCGACTCGTTGACGTCGGGGGAGAGGATCTTGATGCCCATCTGCCGGCACTCGGCCAGGTAGACCGCCATCTTGTCCTTGTCGTCGGCGACCGAAGTGAGCAGTGCGGCCATGTACTCGGCGGGGTAGTTGGCCTTGAGGTAGGCGGTCTGGTACGAGACCAGGCCGTAGGCGGCGGAGTGCGACTTGTTGAACGCGTAGCCGGCGAAGGGGACCAGGACGTCCCAGACGGCCTGGATGGCCTCGTCGGAGTAGCCGCGCTCCTTGCAGCCGGCGTGGAAGGGGACGAACTCCTTCTCCAGCACCTCCTTCTTCTTCTTGCCCATGGCCCGGCGCAGCAGGTCGGCCTGGCCGAGCGAGTAGCCGGCGAGCACCTGGGCGGCGCGCTGGACCTGCTCCTGGTAGACGATCAGGCCGTAGGTGGGGCCGAGGACCTCGGCGAGCGGGGCCTCCAGCTCGGGGTGGATCGGGACGATCTCCTGCTGGGCGTTCTTGCGCAGGGCGTAGTTGGTGTGGGAGTTCATGCCCATCGGTCCGGGCCGGTACAGCGCCGAGACGGCGGAGATGTCGGCGAACTCGGTGGGCTTCATCAGGCGCAGCAGGGCGCGCATGGGCCCGCCGTCGAGCTGGAAGACGCCGAGGGTGTCGCCGCGGGCGAGCAGCTGGTAGGTGGTGGGGTCGTCGATCGGGATCTTCTCGATGTCGACGTCGATGCCCCGGTTGGCCTTGATGATCTTGATGCAGTGATCGATGATGCCCAGGTTCCGCAGACCCAGGAAGTCCATCTTGATCAGGCCCATGGCTTCGCAGGACGGGTAGTCGAAGCCGGTGATGATCACGCCGTCCTTGTCCCGCATGTGCAGCGGGATCAGGTCGAGCAGCGGGGTGGAGGACAGGATGACGGCGGCGGCGTGCACACCGGTGCCGCGGATGAGGCCCTCGATGCCCCGCCCGGTGTCGATGATCTTCCTGACGTCCGACTCGTTCTCGTACAGCGCCCGGATCTCGGTGCCCTCGTTGTACCGGGGGTGCTTCTCGTCGAACAGGTCGGCCAGCGGCACACCCTTGCCCATGACGTCCGGGGGCATCGCCTTGGTGATCCGGTCGCCCATCGAGAACGGGTAGCCGAGGATGCGGTTGGCGTCCTTCACGGCGGCCTTGGCCTTGATCGTGCCGAAGGTGTTCACCTGGGCCGTGTAGGCGGCGCCGTACTTCTCGGTCACGTAGCGGACCATCTGGTCGCGCTGGCGGTCGTCGAAGTCGATGTCGACGTCCGGGGGGTTGATCCGCTCGGGGTTGAGGAAGCGCTCGAACAGCAGGTCGTGCTCCAGCGGGTCCAGCTGGGTGATCCCGGTCAGGTAGGCGACCATCGAGCCGGCCGCCGAACCGCGGCCCGGGCCGACCGGGATGCCGTTGTCCCGTCCGTACTGGCAGATGTCGGCGACCACGAGGAAGTAGGCGTCGAACCCCATCGGGGTGATCACGCCCATCTCCAGCTCGATCCGGTCCAGCACCTCCTGGCTCGGGCTGTCGCCGTACCGGTGCTTGAGCCCGATCTCGATCTTCTTGCGCAGGTAGGAGGCCTGGGTCTCGCCCTCCGGCACGTCGAACTGGGGCATCCGGTCGACGTAGGTGAAGACCTCCTCGTACGACTCGACCCGCTCGGCGATCGCGAGGGTGTTGTCGCACGCCTCCGGTAGCTCGCGGAAGAGCTCGCGCATCTCCTCGGCGGTCTTGACGTAGTAGCCGGTGCCCTGGAACTTGAACCGGTTCGGGTCGTCCTTGTTCTTGCCCACGCCGACGCAGAGCAGGCTGTCGTGGGCGTCGGCCTGGTCGGCGGTGACGTAGTGCGAGTCGTTGGTGGCCAGCAGCGGGATGTTCAGCTGCTTGGCCAGGCGCAGGAGGTCCTCGCGGACGTCCCTCTCGATGTCGAGGCCGTGGTCCATCAGCTCCAGGAAGTAGTTCTCCTTGCCGAAGATGTCCTGGTAGGCGCCCGCCGCCTTGACCGCCTCGTCGTACTGGCCGAGCCGTAGCCGGGTCTGCACCTCGCCGGACGGGCAGCCGGTGGTGGCGATGATGCCGCCCGCGTTCGCGGCGATCAGCTCGCGGTCCATGCGGGGCTTCATGTAGTAGCCCTCCATCGACGCGAGCGAGGAGAGCTTGAAGAGGTTCCGCAGACCGGTCGCGTTCTGCGCCCACATCGTCATGTGGGTGTAGCGGCCGCCGCCGGAGACGTCCTTGCCGCCCTCGCCGTCGGCGCCGGTCGGGCGCTGGCCGCCGGGCGACCAGAACACCTGCTTCTTCTCGAAGCGCGAGCCCGGCGCGACGTACGCCTCGATGCCGATGATCGGCTTCACGCCGGTCTTCGCGGCCGCGTGGAAGAACTCGTACGCGCCGAACATGTTGCCGTGGTCGCTCATCGCGATGGCGGGCATGCCCTGTCTCTCCGCCTCGGCGAACAGCTTGCCGTTCTTCGCCGCCCCGTCCAGCATCGAGTACTCGGTGTGGACGTGCAGGTGCGCGAAGCTGTCGGACACGGCGCTGTGCTCCTCGGGCGGATCTCGGGAAAGGAAGCCGCCCACGTTAGCGGGTCGGCGCGGACGACGCGCCGTGTCGGACGCCGTGGCGGCGACCTTGACGCATCCTTCCCGTCTCCTTGGCGGGGTGTTGACCCGCGGGCCGGCTCACGCCGACACGGTCATCGACGCCATGGCCGGGCGGGCGACCCTCCTCACAGGCCGGGTGCGTGGAAGCCGTTCAGGTACCAGAGGGGGGCGGCGTACCAGATCAGGGCGATCGAGGTGACGAGGACACCGCCGGCCAGTGGGAGTGCCCAGCCGGGCCAGCGGCGGTGCCGGACCACGATGACCTTGGCGACGAAGGCCCCGTAGAGGAAGCATCCGGTGAGCGAGTGCAGCGCCACACGGGCGTCGGTGAACTGGACGCCGTAGGCGGTGATGCAGTGCCGAGCGATGGGCAGGGAGAGGAGGAAGGCGATCAGGCCGATGAGGCGGTGCGTGGTGTGGACCGGGTGCGGTGCGGCTCGCAGTGCGGGCAGGCGGCCGTAGATCCACAGGGCGAGCAGCAGCTGAATCAGCGCCAGGCCCAGGAGCGCCGATCCCAGTTGGGCTTTCAGGCGTTGTGCGTCATCGCCGCGATTGCCGAAGAGGCTGGTCTCGTAGTCGGGGGTGTGTACCCGGCCGTACCAGAGGAGGCCGGCCACCACCGCTACGGGCAGGAGAAGCCACAGGACGTCGTAGAGCCGTCGGCGGCCGGTGGGTGAAGCGGGGCCCTCTCCGGGCTCGGCCGCCGCCGCTCTCGATTTCACCGCCGCCGCCAGCGCCGGCTGCCAGGCCGCGACGATCAGCAGGGTGAGTGCCTCGGCGATGAGGCTGAGCGGGGCCTGCGGGGTGGGGTGCAGGCCGTTTTCGGAGAACCCGAACAGTCCGGTGGTGCGGGACACGGTGAACCCGATGAGCGTGCAGGCGGCGATCGCGGCGGCGGCGATCCGCAGGAGCAGGGGCGCCGCGAGCAGGAGGAGTGCGGCCACCGCGAAAGCGGTGCTGGCCTGCAGCAGGAACAGCGGGCCGATGATGTGGACGAGGCGGTATCCGTCGATGTACAGCTGGGCGTGGATGTATCCGCTCGCCGCGAGAGTGGCGACGAGCGCCAGGCGCAGTGCGAGGGCGGGCAGGGCGGCCACGCGTCCTCGAGGGGCCCGGCGGGCAGTACCTGCGGATTGGGTCCGGGGCCCCGGTCGGGTTGGGGAAACGGACGGCTGTGGGTCCAGGTCGCCTGCGTGCCCGCCCTGACCGTCGGTCGGCCGGGAGCGGTGGTGTCGCCGGGCCCCGGACGCCCGCCAGGCCGCGAGGATCAGCAGGGCGAGGGCCTCGGCGATGAGGCTGAGCGGGGCTTGCGGGGTGGGGTGCAGGTCGTTTTCGGAGAAGCCGAACAGTCCGGTGGTGCGGGATGCGGCGAACGCGACGAGTGTGCAGGCGGCGATCGCGGCGGCGGCGATCCGCAGGAGCGGGTGTGCCGTGAGCGGGAGGAGTGCGGCGACCGCGAAGGCGGTGCTGGCCTGGAGCAGGAACAGCGGGCCGATGATGTGGACGAGGCGGTATCCGTCGATGTACAGCTGGGCGTGGATGTATCCGCTCGCCGCGAGGGCGACGGCGAGCGCCAGGCGCAGGGCGAGGGCGGGCAGGCTCCGGGTGTTCATGCGAGCTTCTCGTCCTTGACGGCCAGTGTGTGGCTGCCCTGCCAGTAGTTGACGGTGCGGACGCCGATCGCGTCCTTGAGGCGTCCGGCGGGCAGCACCACTGGAAGTGGGGCGGGGCCCTCGCCGGGTTTGGGGAACGGGTAGCAGGTGGGGCGGGCCGAGTGGAAGGTGATGTTGCCCTCGGTCTTGCTGAACAGCTGGTGGACGTGCCCGTTGAGGCACGTCACCGAGGAGAAGCGGCGGAACATCGACAGCAGTTGCACCGCGTCGTCGGTGCCCCAGCCCCACGTCGGATACATCGCGAACAAGGGGATGTGGCTGAAGATGACGATGGGGGTGTCCGACGACAGACCGGCGATGTCCTTGCGTACGAAGTCGATCTGGTCGTTGCCCAGATGGCCGAGTTGCTCCAGGTGCAGCGTGTTGACCAGCGCGATGAAGTGCACACCGTGGGTGTCGAAGCTGTACCAGCCGTCGCCGACCGTGTTCTGACCGAAGGTCTGTCGGTAGGCGCGTGGTCCGTTGTCCCCGATCGAGTCGTGCTCGCCCGGAACGGTGAAGACCCGGTCCGTGTCCAGTTGCGACAGCATCTGCTTGACCTGGTCGAACTGGGCGGGGGTGGAGAGGTGCGTCAGGTCGCCGCTGTGCATGACGAAGTCGGGTCGGAACCCGAGGGAGTTGACCTGGTTGATCGCTGCGCCGAACGTCCCGGTGACGTCCATGTTGGCCGGGCCCTGGAAGCCGATGTGGCTGTCGGAGATCTGCACGAAGTGCAGGTCCGCGCTGCTTGCCGGGGCCGCGTTCGTCGAGCCGGGGATGTGACTGATCACCTCTCCTGCGACGACCGTCAGGACGACGGCGCCACCGAACCAGGCGGAGTGTCGCATGAGCTGCCGGCGGGTCATGCCGTGCTCGCCGCCGCCGTCGGACTCGGGTGTGTCCTCGGTCATGGCGTCACCTCCACGGTGGCGGTCATGTAGGGGTGGATGGTGCAGTAGTAGGGGTAGGTGCCGGGCTGGGTGAAGGTGTAGCTGTAGGTGTCGTTGCTGGCCAGGGCCGCCGACTGCAGGGGCCCGCCAGATCCCTGTTTGCTGGTGACGGTGTGAGCGTCGGGGTCGGTGTTGGTCCAGGTCACCTTCGTCCCCGCCTTGACCGTCAGAGTGGGCGGGGAGAACGCGAAGTTCTTGATCGTCACTGCGTTGGCAGCCGCCGGAGCGGAGGGCTGGCCGCCGGCAGGTGAGGTCGAGGACGTGCTCGGTGGTGCGCTGACGGCGACCGTACCGCCCGTTCCGGAGGCACCGGGAAACCCCGCCAGGCTCTGGCCGGGGCCGGGACTCAGCGCGCCGGCGGGTCCGGGGTGTGACGATCCGCCGCACGCGCTGAGCAGTCCGAGTGCTCCCGCGACGGCGACGGCGACAGCGACCAGACGCACCGTACGTGACCGCCGGACCGGCGGAGAGGAGCCCGCATTCATGACCATCGTTCCTTCTGTGCGTCCCCAGCCGCACGGGCGGGTGCGATCCAGGACCAGTCCGGGATCGGTCGTCCCAGACGGACGGACGACCGCGTCGCACCCGCCGGGGGATGCTGGAAGGGGTGCAACCCGGTGGGTTACTTCAGGTGATCGGACAACACATTCCCCGGAGCGGGACGAATTCCCCAGCGGAATCGCGTTGTTCACCCTGGCGGCGGACAGCGGACCACGTCGAGAGGGTCAGGGGAGTCCGGGCCGGCGCAGCGCGAACCGGCCCCCGTCGGAGACGGGGCCGGTGGACTCGGGGCGGCTACGTGCACTTCTCGTCGATCTTGTACTGGAGCGCCTTCGGGTAGTCGTGCCGGCTGAGCCGGACGCGGGCCAGGATCGGCGCGTGGTTGATGTCGTTGCCGGCATCGGCGATGTCCCGCAGGAGCGAGTCGAGCTCGGTGTGGGTGGTGAGCTCGTACCCGTGCATCCGGTCCTTCTCCGTGCCGAAGACCTCGGCCAGCTTCTCGTACCGCCACGGGTGCAGCACGTTGTAGAAGTCGGCCCCGTCGGACGGCTTCTCCTTGTAGTAGCAGGGGCTGACCAGCATCTGCTCGATGCCGTAGAAGCCCTCGTTGTCCAGCACGAAGACCACCGGTCGCAGGTGGTGGCGCACCTGGGTGGACAGCTCCTGGCAGATCTCCTGGAACGAGCCGTCCCCGACGAACACCAGCGGCCGCTTCATCGGCTGCTGACGGCCCAGTGCCACGCCGGTGGCCGCGCCGACCGAGTAGCCGATGGACAGCCAGCTGTTCTGTGCCAGGAAGCCGGCCCGCTCGGTGATCCTCAGGTTCATCGAGCCGAGCAGCGCGAACGCCGCGTCCGAGACCACGGTGAACGGCGAGGGGGCCTGCGGGTCCCCGCCGGTGGCCTGGTGCTCCAGGAAGTGGTTCATGTGCTGGAAGAAGCTGTCGTACGTCAGCTCCGCCGGGTACTCGGTGGTGCTCAGCGAGCCCAGGAAGTCGGCCGTGCTGGCCGGGACGTCCAGGCCCGCCGCGTGCGCCAGCGCGAAGTGGTCGGCGGGGAAGGTCTGTCCCTTCAGCGCGTCGCGCAACGCCGGGATGAACCGGCCGAGTTGGACCTCGGGGAAGTACTTGGCGCCGACGCTGACGCCGTCGCGGGCCGCCACGATCCAGTCGTCGCCGATCGACTGCTCGCCGCCGAGGTTCTTGGACGTGGACCAGGTGCCCAGGCCGATCCGGCACCCGGCGTTCTTGAAGGTCTTCCGGATCTCCGGCAGGCTCGCCTTGCCGTTGTAGACGCCGGCGAACAGCGGATGCCGTTCGGAGACCACGGACTTCGCGCCGACCGTGGTGCAGAACTGCATCCTGGTGCTCTGCACGAAGTCCAGTAGCTCGTCCTCCAGCCGCTGGCGGACCAGTTCCTCGCCGGCCCAGACGATCGGTGTGCGGAACTTCCCGATCAGCTCCACCGCCGCCGTGACCGCGTTGGCCAGCATCTCCTCGTTCCGCTTGGTGAACGTCCGCTCGTGAGCCCGGAGTTCACCCTGCGGAGGATCGCACGGCGCGTGCCAGAGGTCCTCCATCACCTCCAGGTAGACCGGCTTGCGCTCGGTCAGGCACGCGGTGATCGCGCTGTCGATCTGCCAGGGCGCGAGCCCCGGGTTGGAGAGCACCTGCGCGTCCACCGTGACCTGCCGGTAGACGTCCAGGTTGCTCTCCCGGCGCGGGCTCATGTGCGAGGTGAGCAGGCCGACCGCCTGCTGGTTGAGCCACTGCTCGTAGGAGGGCGCCGCGTTGATCGCGATCAGCGGCACGTCCTCGACGTACGCGCCGCCGATCGTGTTGAGCAGGCTGAACGCGCCCACCCCGTAGGTCACCGCGACGGCGCCGACGGCCTGCTCGCCCTTGGCCGGGTCGGCGTCGGCGGTCCGCACCCGGGCGTAGGCGTCCGCGGCGTAGCCTCCGCCCATCTCGGTCGGGGTGCCGATCCAGCGCACGCTGGTGGTGTCCTGCATGATCGTCAGGAACGGGCCGAGGAAGTCGCCCGGCACCCCGAACAGGTACCGGATGCCCAACTGTTCCAGCCTGGTGGCCAGGTATCGGGCCACTGTCCAGTCGTGGTTGCCGCTCATCTGCTCAGTGCCTCCTGTCGGCGTTCCCGGCGGGCCCGCGCCTCGGGCCGGATCTCCGGTTCCGCCGGGGGCGGCGGAGGTGGCGCCTCGTGTACGGCGATGGCCGCCCGGACGGCGGTTTCCACCGCGCCCTCGATCCAGGCGTGCTTGAGCGAGACGTGCTCGCCGGCGAAGTGCACCGGGCCCTCCGGCTTGACCACGTCGAGGTGGAAACTGGTCATCTGGTGCGGGGTGTACACCGCCGCCTCGCCGAAGGCGTACGGGTCGCGCAGCCAGCTCTGGGTCTGGCCGTAGCCGGTGTAGAACACCTCGATCCGCCGTCCGTGCACCGACTGGAGGTTGCGCAGCGCGTACACGTACCGCTCGTCGTCCTCCATGGAGTCCCAGCGCACGGCGTCGTCCGACCAGCTGTAGCTGGCCAGCACCACGCCGCCGCCGTCGCTGTCGGGCACCGCGTGCGAGGGGTAGTACATGAAGCGGTTCGGGTTGTCGGTGGTCGAGCCGCCGCCGAAGCAGTTGGTGGCGGGGCGCACGCTCGCCCGGAGCAGGGGGGTGTGCTGGTAGACCTCCCGCTGGGCCTGGCTGATCCGGCGCTCGTCGACGCTCGCGTGCGCGCCGAGCAGCACCTCGGGCAGGTTGGGCGGGAGCCGGTGGCCGTTGTGCGCGGCGGCGACGGCCGCCTCGGCGTCCTCCTCGCCGGCCCGCTGGTAGTACTCGTACAGGCCGGGTGAGATGGAGTCGAGTTCGGTCTTCCAGTCCGCCTCGGTGAACTCCCACCAGCGGCGGGAGAACTCCAGCAGCACCTTGGTGGCCTGGTCGTAGTGGGTCTCGATGATCGCCCGGCGCTTCTTGTACGAGAACGCGGGCGTCACCTGGACGAACCGCAGGGCGGAGAACGGGACCGTGACGATCGCGAAGTCGCCCTTCCAGACCTGGGGTTCGGCCTCCGGATCGTCCTCGGGGACGGTGTGGACCGCGACCTGCGGCCCGTTCGGGCCGACGTTCCGGCCGGCCCCGCCGTCCCGACGTGGGTCCCAGTACTCCATCCGGATCATCCGCTCGCCCATCCGCAGCTCCGCCCGGAGCTCCTCGGCGAGCGCGTGGGGCAGCTTCCAGCTGCCGCCCGCGATCTCCCAGTAGGTGGCTTTCGGGTCGATGTCGCTGCGGCCCAGGAAGGTGTGGAAGAAGGCCAGGTGCAGCCGCGAGGTCATGTTCTCGATGGTGCCGATCGCCTCGACGGCCTCGTCGCTGAAGCCCGCGTACTCGCGCAGGAAGCGGCCCATCGAGTAGCCGTCGAAGTCGCGGATCACCCGGGCCCAGCCGTCCAGCCACTCGGCGAACGGCTTGTTCACCCGCTTGCCGTCCTTGATCACCGAGTAGTAGTCGCGGACCGGCTCCAGTGCCTGGTTGACCATGTCGGCGGCGGTGATCCGCACCTCGTCGCCGGTGAGGTGGAAGCCCTCGTTGACACAGCTGGGGTCGGCGGCGTACTCGCTGCGGCGGGCCTGGATCCGGTTGGTGCGGATCCAGGAGTTGAAGCGCTTGACCGGTTCGCGGAAGTCCGGGCTGTCCGCGCCGTACTTCCAGACCTTGCCGGGTTCGAAGGACTCGTAGACCACCGGCGGGACGGGCGCGTTCTGGTTGCCGGTGTCCGGATCGACGTCGACGTTGAAGAACAGCTGCCGGTTCAGGCCGAGGCTGTCGGCCAGTGCCAGGGTGAGCGGGTGGAAGCTGGGCAGCCGCATCGCCCCGGCCTCCGCGTACTGGTCCGGGTCGTAGAACGGTCCGTCGGACTCGTCGCCGGTGGAGCGGAAGGTCTTGATCCGGCCGCCCACCCGGTTGGCGTTGGCCTCCAGGATGGTGACGTTGTGCCCGGCGTCCTTGAGCAGCTTCCCGGCGACCAGACCCGCGATGCCCGCGCCGACGATCAGCACGTCCTTGGGCCGGTCCGTCTCCGGGATGCCGTCCTTGATCAGGACGTCGAGGTAGCGCAGCCTCAGGTCCTTGTCGTCCGGACCGACCAGCAGCAGCTCGCGCGCCAGCTGCTGACAGGTCCGCCAGCGGGCGCGGTCGTTGGCCGTGCCCTCGATGACGGGGTTCTCCATGGTGTCTCCTCGGGGGCGCTCGGCGGTCAGGAGCCGACCGGCTTGTTGGGGAGGTCCTTGCCCTCGGCGAGCAGCCGCAGCGTGCTGATCGAGGGCGTGAAGGCGTAGAGCGCGCCCGTGGTGCGGACGAAGCGCTTCATGTCGACCGTGCCGTGGGTGCCGTCCGCGAGCGCGATCTCGGCCTTGCCGGCGAGGCCGATGACCTTGTCGAAGCCGTTGGCGACCATCTGGTCGGGCTCGCTCTTCCCCGGGGGGAACCTGTCGGAGTTGGACCAGTGCTGCTGGACCAGTTCGAACTGCTCCTCCAGCGAGGTGCCGTAGCAGACGAACATCAGCCCGCGGTCCATGCCGTCGTCCGCGCCACCCTTGAACTCCGGGCCGTACGGGATGCCCCGGCGCATCAGGCGGTGGCTCTTCGGCTTGTGGTCGACGATGCCGGCGAAGGCGCGCGGGTTGGTGCGGCGGATGTGGGCGACCCAGGGGGTGTGCTGCCCGATGGGGTCGTCCTGGTAGTCGAAGTCGTTGCGGTCCGAGCCCAGCCCGGTCACGGGGTTGGACGCCGGGGCGAGCGGTGTGCCGTCCTTCATGCGGCCGACCAGGCAGCCGCCGAGCCGGTTGGCGTCCATGGTTCCGGTGAAGTTCTTGACGCCGTCCACCACGGCCTTGTTCCAGCCCGCGACGTCCTGGCGCAGTCGGCGCACCACCTGGATCGAGCCGTTCTTCATCCATTCGGGCGCCTGCCGGTCGCCCGTCTCGCTCTTGTGGCCGAAGACGAACTCGCCGGGCTCGATCAGCTCGGTCCCGGCGTGGTTGTCGCGGAAGCCCTTGCGGTCCTGGCTCTCGCGGTGGAAGTCCTTCACGCCGGGCTGGGAGATGCCGTCCTTGTAGCCGAAGTGCTCGTGCCCCTTCAGCGGGCCCGTCAGGGTACGGCCCTCGTCCACGTGGACGCGCGTGATCTGGTGCGTCTTCTCGACCGCGTCGAGGTTCTTCAGCTTCTCCTTCAGCAGTTCCTCGGTGTCCGCGGCGATGATGAGGACGGCGTGCACGACCTTGTCGCCCGTCCCCGCGCCGAACAGCCACTGCTTGGGGTCGCTCTCGTCGGTGTCCCCGAGCTGCGCGGCCCGCTTGGCGCTGCCTTCGCGCAGGGCGGTGAAGCCCGTCAGGTCGGTCTCGACCTGCTGGGGGTTCTTGGCGACGGTCTTGAGGCCGTCGAACGTGAGGGAGACCCCGCAGCGGACGGTCGTGATGGCGGGGTCGCGGCCGAAGGCCCGGCGGGCCAGCGAGAACTGCTCGTTGAAGTCCTCGGTCTCGCTGGTCGTCGCGACGGTGTTGAGGATCGCGGAGAGCCAGCCGCGGCCCTTGGCGGCGTCCGGGAAGTGCAGATAGCGGAAGTCCATGAAGTCCTTGTTGAACGCCGCCAGGATGTTGCCCTGGATGTCGGTGCTCGTGCGCAGCTCCGGCTGGGGGAGCTGCTCGATGGACGGTACGGCGGTGGGACGGGTGGGGGTCGCGGTCATGCTCGGGCTCCTCGCGCGGGGGGAATGGACCGAAGTGATCACAAAATGCGATTGGTCTACTACTTAACGTAGCTTCGTCGTCGAGAGTCCTGTCAACCGGAGGTCGGCCCCTCGGCGGGGTCGCACAGCGTCACCGGATGCGGCGCCCCCGCGCAGGTGCGCGCGGGCGCCCGCGGCCGAAGCGCCGGACAGCCCCGGCGGTACTCTGTCGGGATGCCTTCATCGCACGGTAGGACCAGCGTGCCGCCCGCACCGGAGGATGATCCGACGGTCGTGCTGTCGGGCTTCGGTCCCGTGGGCCAGGCCTACGCCGAGCGGCTGCTGACGCGGGGTGACGAGCTCGCGCGCGACCACGCGGTGCGGCCGAGGCTCGCGGCCGTCCGCGTCGGATCCGCGCAGGTCCTGGTCCAGGGCGGCGAGCCGGTACCGCCGCGATCGGCGTGGGGTCCGCCGGCGCCGCTGGAGCACACCCTCGACCGGACCGGCGCGCAGGTGCTGGTCCAGGCACTTCCCTCGTCGCCGCAGGCGCGGCGGCAGGCCGCCGAGGAAGCCGCCTCGGCGCTGCGCCGGGGCGTCCACGTCGTCACCGCGACCAAGAGTCACCTGCTGAGCCACTGGCGGGAGCTCGCGGACGCCGCACGGGCGGGCGGCAGCCTGATCAGGATCTCCGGGGCCACCGGGGCGGCCCTGCCGGCAGCCGATCTGGCCCGGACGGGAGTGCGCGGTCTCGGCTGCCGGTCGCTCCGGGCCTGCCCCAACGGGACCGCGACCTTCGTCCTCGACCGCCTGGCGGCCGGCGACTCCCTGGCGGGGGCGGTCCGCGAGGCCCAGCGCCGCGGCATCGCGGAGGCCGACCCGTCGGCCGACCTCTCCGGCGCCGACGCGGCGACGAAGGCCCGACTGCTCGCGGCCCTGCTCTGGGGCTGGGATCCGGCGGCCGTGCGCGTCAGCACCGAACCGGTGGACGAGCGGGCCGGCCGGGAGGCCCTGGCCGCGGCGGCCGACGGGCGCCGCCTGCGCGCCGTGGCGACGGCGAGCGCGGACCACCCGCTGGTGGTCGAGGTCCGGCTGGAGCGGACGGCCCCCGGCGACCCGCTGTACGCGCTGACCGGTCCGGAGAAGGCGGTCGTCTACGGCTGCCCCGATGCCGGGGACATCACCGTGAGTGGCGGCCGTTCCAGTCCGCTCGGCGCGGCGCTCGCGATGCTGCGGGACACCCTCGACGTGCTGGCGCCCCGCGGCTTCGGCTTCGGCTGAGCCGGGGGCGCCGGGGCGCCGGCGGGGCTCGGGACGCCGGACCGTCAACTCAGGAGCGCGGGCGCGAAGTAGTCGCGCAGCCGGGCGATCCTCCCGTCGCGGGTGCGGAAGATCTGGACCGGCGACACCACGATGTCCTCGTCGTCACCGTCGAAGACCGTGTCGATCTCCGCGATGAACACCTCGGGGTCGGACGTGGTGTGCAGCACGTGACCGGACTTCTGGAGGTTCGGCTTGCGGTGGTCCTTCAGCTGCTGCCGGCAGGAGGCCACCATCGCGGCGCGGATCGCCGCGCGGCCCACGATCCGCCGGGGGAGGGCGCCGCCGACGGGCATGAACGGCGCCTCGAAGGCGCCGTCCTCGGTGAAGGTCTCGGCCAGGGCGTCGGCGTCGCGGGTCAGCGGACCGGCGTGGAGGTAGCGCTGGAAGATCTCCTGCGGGGTTCGGGACACGACGGCCTCCCCGGGTTCGGACAGCGGAAGTCCATCCCATCACGGCGGCGGCTTCCGGGGGTGGTGGAGGCCGGAGGCGTCCGCCGCCCCGCCCAGGTCGGAGGCGGGACGGCGGACTTCGATGCGGTCCGGCTCAGACCGCCTCGGGCGGCCACGGGCTGTGCGCCGCGACCTGGGCGCGCAGTTGGCGCAGGGCCCGGGCGGAGGCGATGCCGACCGCGCCGGTGACCAGGCCGTCCCGTACGCAGGCGGCGGCGAAGCGGTGTTCGGCGAGGCTGCCGTCGACCACCTCGAACCGGTCGGCGACGCCGGGCCGGCCGAACACCTGGACGCGCAGCCCGTACTGATCGGTCCACAGGTACGGGACCGGCTCGTACGCCTGCCGGGCGCCGTCCGGGCCGGCCAGCAGGTTCCGGGCGGCGTGCATCGCCTGCTCGGTGGCGTTGGTGCGCTGTTCGAGGCGGCGGTGGCGGCCGGTGCGCGGGTCGGGCCAGGAGGCGGCGTCGCCGGCCGCCCAGACGCCGGGACCGGCGGCGCAGTAGGCGTCGCAGACCACGCCGTCGTCCAGCGGGACGCCGCTGTCGGCGAGCCACTCGGTGGCCGGCTCGGAGCCGATGGCCATCAGTACGGCGTCGGCGGCCAGTTCGGAGCCGTCGGCCAGGCGCACCCCGGCGGCCCGGTCGTGCCGTTCGAGCAGTGCCGTGGCCACGCCCTGGTGGATCCGCACCCCGTGCTCGCGGTGCAGGTCCGTCAGCAGCGCGGCCGTCTCGGTGCCGAGGACGGCGGCCAGCGGAGTGGCGGTGGAGGCCAGCCAGGTCACCTCGGCGCCGAGCCCGACGGCGGTGGCCGCCGCCTCGGCGCCGAGCAGCCCGCCGCCGACCACCAACAGCCGTACGCCCGCGCGCAGTTCCTCGCGCAGCGCGAGGGCGTCGGCGAGGGTGCGCAGCACGTGGGCCCCCGGCAGCGGCGCGTCGGCGCCGGGGAGCCGGCGCGGGCGGACCCCGGTCGCCACGATGACGGCCTCGCAACGCACCCGGTGGCCGTCGGACAGCAGCACGGTCTGCTCCCGGCGGTCCAGGCGTTCGGCCCGCACCCCCAGGCGCAGGTCGAGCCGGAGCTCCTCCAGCGCCTGGGGGCCGCGCAGGGCCAGCCGGTCGGGCTGCCACTCCCCGCCCAGCAGATGCTTGGACAACGGCGGCCGGTCGTACGGGGGTTCGTCCTCGGCCCCGATCAGGGTGAGGCGGCCGTCGTAGCCGGCCCGGCGCAGCGCTTCCGCGGCGTGCAGCCCGGCCGCGCCGGCGCCGACGACGGCCACCTCCCGCAGAGCGGTCACACCCGCTCCAGGCGGATCGCCGCGGCCGGGCAGACGGCGGCGGCGTCCTCGACGGCCTGGTGGAGTTCGGCGGGCGGCTCGGCGTCGAGCAGGAGGACGATGCCGTCCTCGTCGCGCTGGTCGAAGACGTCGGGCGCGGCGAGTACGCAGTGCCCGGCGCCGCAGCACTTCTCCTCGTCGATGTGGATGAGCATCGTGTTCCCTTCGGGACATGGCCGGACAGGGCCCTTGCGGGGGCTGACTCCGGTGGATGGTAGGCGCGTTGGAGCGCTCGGAACTCGGTGCCCGGTCGCGGCCCGGTGGGGCCCGGTCGCCGGGCGGTCGGTCAGGCCGGGCGGGGCCCGGTCGCCGGGCCACCGGTCGCGGCCCGGTGGGGCCGGGTCACCAGGCGATCGGCAGCTCGTGGACGCCGTAGACGAGCATCTCGCCGCGGAAGCTGATCTCCTCGAACGGTACGGCCAGCCGCAGTTCGGGCAGTCGCCGCAGGACGGTGTTCAGGGCGATCTGCAGTTCCAGCCGGGCGAGGGGCTGTCCCAGGCACTGGTGGACGCCGAAGCCGAAGGCCAGGTGGCGGCGCGCGTCGCGGGCCAGGTCGAGCTCGTCGCCGTCGGGGAACTCCTGCTCGTCCCGGTTCGCGGTGCTGATCATGCAGACGACGCCCTCGCCGGCGCGGATCCGCGCGCCGCCCAGCTCGACGTCCTCGGTGGCGACCCGGGTCAGGCCGGAGTGCACGATGGTCAGGTAGCGCAGCAGCTCCTCGACCGCCCCGGGGACGGACTCGGGGTGCTCGCGCAGGTGGGCGAGCTGGTCGGGGTTGCGCAGCAGGGCGAGAACGGAGAGCGCGGTCATGTTCGCCGTGGTCTCGTGTCCGGCGACCAGCAGCAGCCGGCCCATCGCGCCGATCTCCTCGGTGCTCAGTTCGCCGCGGGCCACCAGGCGGCTGAGGATGCCGTCGTCGGGCTGGGTGCGCTTGCTGTCGGTGAGCTCGATCAGGTAGTCGGCCAGCCGGGCCTGGGCGGCGCTGACGTCCTCGGCGGAGGAGTCGCGGCGCAGCAGGACGCGGCTGCACTCCTGGAAGAAGGCGTGGTCCTGGTAGGGGACGCCGAGCAGCAGACAGATGACCAGGGACGGCAGGGGCAGGGCGAACTCGCGGACCAGGTCGGCGCTGGAGCGTCCGTCGGTCATGCGGTCCAGCAGGTCGTCGGCGATGCGCTGGATCTCGGGGCGCAGCGCCTCGACCTTCTTGATCATGAATTCGCCGGTGAGCATCCGGCGCAGGCGGGAGTGCTCCGGGTCGTCCATCCGGATGAAGGTGGGCTGGCCGGAGCTCAGCTGCCGGGCGCCCGCGCTGATGGAGGGGAAGCCGGGCCGGGTGGCGTCGGCGCTGAAGCGGGAGTCGGCGAGGACCGCCTTGATGTCCTCGTGGCGGGTGACCAGCCAGCTGGTCGAGCCGTCCCACAGGGAGATGCGGCTGATCGGCTCCTCCTGCTGGGCCTGCCGGTAGGCGGGTGGCGGGGCGAACGGGCAGGCGCCGCGGGCGGCGGGGTGGGTGAAGCGCGGGGTGTGCGCGGCAGTGGCCATCAGGGGGTTCCCCTTCTCGGAGCTGGGTGGGGCCGGCGGTGCCGGTGGGGCGGGCCCGCGGGTGTGGTGGGGCAGGGCCCGGGCCATTTACGTGCCAAAAGCAACTAACTGAACGTCACGCTAACTCGCGGTCCGTGGTGAGGAAAGGGCACATCGGCGGACGGCCGAATCTGTCCGAAATCCGGTCACGGGTGCCCGCCGCAGCCGCAGCCCCCGCCGGATCGCTACAGTTCCTCCATGCCGGACGCCGACGACGAACGGATCACCACCGCCGACCTGGAAGCCGTACTGGCCTCGCTGGCCTACCTGCTGACGCGTTCACAGGAGCACGAACGCCGTACCGCCAGGGCCGGCATCACCGCCGCCCGCTCGGACGTCTACCTGCTGCGCGCGCTCGCCGAGGCCGAGGGAGCCAGCCGGGTGAGCGACCTGGCCGACCGACTGATGGTCAAGCCCTCCCACGTCACCCGGCAGATCGATCGCCTCCAGGGCCAGCAACTGGTGGAGCGCACCCAGGACGAGCTGGACCGGCGGGCCCGCCAGGTGGCGATCACCGTCGACGGGCGGGAGATGCTCGACCGCCTGAAACAGGCCAACATAGCCGGACTGGCCAGTGCCCTGGACGGCGTCCCGGAGCCGGACGTCGCCGCCACGGTCGGCGTGCTGCGCCATCTGGTCGACCGGTACGTGCACCGGGTGCGCACCACGATGCTGTCCGAGGACGACCCGCTCCCGGCCGGGCCCGCCGCCCACGAGGCCGGTTGAGCCCCGGGCGCCGCTTACCGAGGCAGGTTGAACCCCGGGCGCGCCGCGTACCAGGCCGGTTGAGCCCCGGGACGATCCGGGTACGGACCCGGCATGTCGGACGAGAAGAACCGCGCCGTGGCCGAGGCGATCCTCCCGCTGGTCGGCGGCGCCGCCAACATCCGCTCGGTCGCCCACTGCATGACCCGGCTGCGACTGGGCCTCGCGGACAGCTCTCCGGTCGACCACGACGCCCTCCGGGCGCTGCCGGCCGTCCTGGGCACGGTCGAGGACGACACCTACCAGATCGTCCTCGGCCCCGGCGCCGTCGCCGGGGTCACCGCCCAGCTGCGCCGGCTCCTGGAATCCGGCAGCCCGCCCGGAGGCGGGAACGCCCCCACCGCCGAGGACCTCGCCGGGCGCGGCGCCCGGATCCGGGCGCAGGCCCGGGTGCGCAACGCGACCCCGGTGAAACGGGCACTGCGCCGGATCGCCGACGTCTTCGTCCCACTGATCCCCGCCCTGATCGGCTGCGGCATCGTCGCCGCCCTCTCCGGCGCCCTCGCCAACCTCGGCTGGGCGCCCTCGCTGGTCGCCGCCCTGGGGCCGGTCTCCTCGGGGTTCATGTCCCTGCTCGCCGTCTTCGTCGGCTACAACACCGCGAAGGAGTTCGGCGGCACGCCCGTGCTGGGCGGGGCCGTGGCCAGTGTGGTCGTCTACGCGGGCGTCGCCAAGGTGGAGGCGTTCGGCCACCACCTCACCCCCGGGCAGGGCGGGGTGGTCGGGGCGCTGCTCGCCGCACTGCTGGCGGTCCAGATCGAACGGTGGACCCGGCGGATCCTGCCCGCCGCCCTGGACGTCCTGGTCACCCCCACGGTCACCGTCCTGTTCGGTGGCCTGGCCGCCCTGTTCGGCCTGATGTTCGTCGCGGGGGAGGTGTCCACCGCCATCGGTCACGCCGCCACCTGGCTGCTCGCCCACGGCGGGCTGCTCGCCGGGCTCGTGCTCGGCGGCCTCTTCCTGCCGCTGGTCATGCTCGGCCTGCACCAGGCGCTGATCCCGATCCACACCACCCTGATCCAGCAGCAGGGCTCCACCGTCCTGCTGCCGATCCTCGCCATGGCCGGCGCCGGGCAGGTCGGCTGCGCCGCGGCCGTCTACCTGAGGCTGCGCCACAACGCCTCCATCCGGGCCGTCATCAGGTCCGCGCTCCCGGCGGGCCTGCTGGGGGTCGGCGAGCCCCTGGTCCACGGGGTCACCCTGCCGTTGGGGCGTCCGTTCGTCACCGCCTGCGTGGGCGGCGCGGCCGGGGGCGCCTTCGTCGGCGTGGCCGGCCAGCTCGGCGGTGCGGTCGGCTCGACGGCCATCGGCCCCTCCGGCTGGGCGCTGTTCCCCCTGCTGGCCGGCCCGCACGGGATGGCGGCGAACGCCGCCGTCTACGCCGGTGGGCTGCTGACCGGTTACGTCGTGGGCTTCCTGGCGACGTACTTCTTCGGTTTCACCCGGGAGACGCTCGCCGAGTACAACGCCTCCGCTGCGGACCGCGCGCCGGCTGAGACCGCAGCGCCCGCTGAGCCCGCCTCGGAGCCCGCCGCGCCCGCCTCGGAGCCCGCCGCGCCCGCCTCGGAGCCCGCCGCGCCCGCATAGGCATGGTGTCAGAGGGTCCGCCGGCGTCGCCCCTCCCGGCGGCAGGGGTGAAGGGTGCGCAGTGTGCGGGGCGTGCATCCGGGTGTGACGGGGGCCTCGGCCCGGGAAGATCACCTGTACTCAGAGCACGGGCGGCGACTCGGCCAGTGACAGACAAATCGGGCAAACCCCGACATAAACCGTGAGCCCGCTCACACCCGAAACGCTCTACGACTGGCGATCGTAGCCGCCACCGACACCACCCGCGGCCTTTCGCGACCACAACTGCCCAGCTCAGCCCCGTGGCCGACCACGCCGCGCGTCCCGCGAACGACCCCGGCGAACCCGTCGTCTACGACAGCCGATCGTCACAAGGGGGTCTTGTCGAAAACCGATCCCACCTGGCAACAATTGCCGCATCAAGCCACACCGGCACCTGTCCCTCCGGTGAACGGCTCATCGCCAAGCCGCCCCCCGCGACCGTTCGGCCCCTGTCCGGCCACGGTCCGAAACGGGGAGCGACTCGGCCCAACCCGATTGAGGTCCAGGTCTCTATGCCCACTCTCAAGCTGCGCATGCGCACCTCCGCCGCGATCCTCGCCGGC